>JAQGOI010000057.1 GCA_028293685.1 Lysobacteraceae bacterium
TGCTGGCACACCCGCAGGTTCCGGCGACCCGCAACGAAGGACGCGTCGCCGATTTCCTGATAACGCAGCTCGAAGGAATCGACAAGACATCTACGTTCCATGCTGCCGTCGAGCGCCTGCCACCCGCGCATGGGGTCTGGATCGACCGCCGCGCGGTTCGGCGACAGCAGTACTGGTCGTTGCAACTCAGCGCGACGGACACGTTGCCACGCTCCGATGACGTCTGGTCCCAGGCCGTGGCCGACGCCCTCGAACGCGCCGTGGCCCGGCATCTGACCGGGCCCGCGCCCGTCGGCTGCATGCTCAGTGGCGGCCTTGATTCGTCCTCCATCGCCATCGTCGCCAACGCGCAGCTGGTCGCACAGGGACGTGGGCCGCTTGCGACGTTTTCAAGCATCGACAGCAGCGATGGCGACTGCGCCGAGACGAGCGCCATCCGCTCGATGCTCGCGTTGCCGGGCTTCGATCCCACCGTCATCGACCATGCTGCGCCGGGTCGACTGCTGGATCGACTGCAGACCCTGGTGCAGGAGGCCGACGAGCCGTTCGACGCCCTGATGACATTGGTCAATGCCCAGTATTGCGCCGCCACCGACAAGGGCGTCGACGCGGTCATGGACGGCGTCGACGGCGACTCGCTGTTCCTCGAAGGTGCAGGCATCGTCCGCCAGCTGCGCTCCGGCCACTGGCGGGCCGCATGGAAGAACGCCCGCGGCCAGCGCCGCATCCACGGTGAGGGCGCCCCCGTCCTGCTCGAACTCGGCAAGGCCGCACGGTCGGCGCTGGTGCCGGACGCCTTGCGTTCACGCGTGACGGCGTTGCGCCGGCATCGGCAGGTCAGGGACAACCTAGCCACCTCGCTGATCGCACCGGACTTTGCACACCGCATCGATCTTCGCGGGCGGCTCGCCACCATCGCGCACCACCGATCGTTGGGCCCACGAACCAGCGCACCACAGGAAGCACTCGAAGCCCTCGCCCACCCCTATCTGACGGCCGCGCTGGAGCGTTACCACCGGGTCGCCGCCGCCCATGGCGCCCAGCCCCGCCATCCGTTCACCGACCGGCGCCTGCTCGAGTTGTGCGTCAACCTGCCCGATCGCCAACGTTTCCACGACGGATGGAGCAAGGCGGTGCTGCGATGTGCCATGCGCGACCGCCTGCCGCCGGCCGTTTGCTGGCGCACCGGCAAGCAGCACCTGGGCTGGGCACTGACGCGGGCCCTGCTCACCCACGATGCCGGGACACTGACTGCAGAGCTGCGCGCCAACCGGAAGGTGCTGGATCCCTATGTCGACCAGGCCCGGCTGGATGCAGCGCTTTCCGCATTGGGCAAGCCCGGGGACGATGCGGCCGCCCAACTGGTGTTCGAGGCCCTGATCCTGGCCAGCTGGCTGCCGCGCCATCCCGGGTGAGTCCGTCGGACGGTCCGTTTCCTGCGTGCGCCCATCGTGGTCGTCAATGGCGACCCCGTCACAAATCGTGTAGCCTTGCCGTCGCTGCAGCTCAGGCACTTGCCCGTGGCCAGCGAATGAATGCCACAGGGGGCTTCATGCAAAACCAGCTCAATGACAGCCGCGATGGTTCGTCGACCGCACTTCCGGCACGTAAGATGTATGCGACGCCAAAGCTCATAGCCTATGGCGCCTTGCGCGACCTGACGACCGGTGGCTCGGGCGTCGCACAAGAGCACTCCCTAGGCAAACACAAGCGCTCCTGACGAGCACCAGCGACACCGATTGCCCATGACGGACGGTCTGGGCGCCTACCTTTACGCACATTGCAGTCTCGTATCGCATCTTCCTCTTCCGGAATTGCCGGCGCTGGATGTGATGCCGGCCGATGCCGTGTGCATCGACGTGTCCAGGTCTGCTGTTTTTCCCGCGATGGCTACGGTCGACTGGCAACACAACTTCACTGACAACCAGGGTGCCCACGCGTTTCGATGTTTGCGCATCGGCGATGCCTATGGTTTTGATTTCCCAGGCGTGGCGCAGGCGTGGCTCGCCGCGGACGACCGCATCACGCTCTGGCGCAGACCCGATGCGAGCCTCGACTCGCTGCGCCATGTCCTGCTCGACCAGATCCTGCCGCGACTGCTTGCCCAGCGCGGAGGGCTTGTCCTGCATGCCGCCGCGGTGCATACGCAGGACCACTGCACTGTCCTGATGATCGGCGACAGCGGCATGGGCAAGTCGACGCTCGCTGCCGCGTTCGGCCGGTCGGGTGCTGAAATACTCAGCGACGATGGCGTGCTGCTCGACCAGGACGGCGATGCCATGCGCGCCATTGCCTGTTACCCGGGCCTGCGGCTGTGGCCGGATTCCCTCGCCACGGTGTTGTCGGATCGCGCCGCGCAATCGACGGCGATGGCGCACTACAGCGACAAACGACGCCTGCAGCAGCCCCGCCTCGCGCGCGAAGATTACCCTGTCGACGCCATCCTCATCCTGCAACCGCCGGTCGACGACCGCACGATCGCACTCGCGCACTGCACCACGCAGGTCGCCTGCATGGAGCTGATGCGCAATGCGTTCCAGCTGGATCTCGGCGACCACGGCAACATCCAGGCCTTGCTGGCCAAGGCCGCGGCAACCGCTGAACGCGTGCCGATGCTGACGCTCACCTATCCGCGCGATTACGCGATGCTCCCCAAGGTGATTTCGACGATTACCTCGGCGCTGGATTGTCCGGCCCATCCACGATCGCCCGGCTCCGAAGCGACGGTCGGCCTGTAACATCGCGGCTCCGCAACGTACGCAAACACCAGGACACCATGCATCAGGACGCCCGAATCTTTGTCGCCGGCCACCGCGGACTGGTCGGCAGCGCCATCGTCCGGCGCCTGCAGGCCGATGGACACCAGCAGCTGCTGCTGGCCGGTCGCGACCAGCTCGACCTGCGCAACCAGGCGGCTGTCGAAGCGTTCTTCGCCCAGCACAAACCGGAATACGTGTTCATGGCAGCGGCCACGGTCGGCGGCATCCACGCCAACGACAGCTATCCGGCGGAGTTCCTGCTCGACAACCTGCGCATCCAGAACAACGTCATCGATACCGCCTACCGCCACGGCACCACCAAGCTGACGTTCCTGGGCTCCTCATGCATCTATCCCAAGCTGGCGCCGCAGCCGATCCGGGAGGAGTACCTGCTCACCGGCCCGCTGGAACCGACCAACGAGTGGTATGCCGTGGCCAAGATCGCCGGCATCAAGCTGTGCCAGGCCTACCGGCGGCAGTACGGCTTCAACGCGATCGCCTTGATGCCGACCAACCTGTATGGACCCGGCGACAATTTCGACCTGCAGACGTCGCACGTGCTACCGGCGCTGCTGCGCAAGTTCCACGAAGCGAAATCGAAAGGCGACAGCCAGGTCGTGATGTGGGGCACCGGGACGCCGCGGCGCGAATTCCTGCACGTCGACGACCTTGCCGATGCCTGCGTCTTCCTCACGCGCTCGTATGATGGCGAGGACATCGTCAACATCGGCGTCGGCGAAGACATCAGCATCCGCGAACTGGCCGAACTGATCGCGCAGGTGACCGGCTACGAGGGCCAGATCGTCAACGACACCAGCAAGCCTGACGGCACACCGCGCAAACTGCTCGACGTCAGCCGCGTCAACGCACTGGGCTGGCACGCGAAGATTCCATTGCGCGAAGGCGTTACCGAAACCTATCGCTGGTTCCTGCAGAACAAGGCAAAAGCCGCCTAGGGCAGCGCGGCACCCTCGCCTGCCCACCGGCGCCCGAGCAGCAGCACGACCGCCAGCACAAGGCCGACTTCGTTGGCCAGGATGTCCCGCCACTCGATATGCGGATAGCCGCCGATCCGCCATTGCAGGACTTCAAGCAACGCGGCCAGCACCGCTA
>JAQGOI010000074.1 GCA_028293685.1 Lysobacteraceae bacterium
TCAATGATCGTGTGTAAAACTGTTGGTCGCGCAAGCGCTGATCGGATTTCTTTTGTTCCGCCTCCACCAATTAGCGCGCGGTGTTATCCGTGCCAATAAGAAGATAGCCAATGATGGCGTCCTGCGCGTCACGCAGCGCAGTGACCGACAATACCGCGGGAAACCGGCTCCCATCCTTTCGGATGTAGGTCAACTCATAGATGTCCTCGATCCCGCGAGAGGCTTTAAATACCAGGGCTTCAAAGCCTGGCGTGATGGGTGTTGCGAGTTCGAGACTCAGTGCCTCGGCGCGCGCGATCAATTCTTGAGGATCAGAAATGTCAGCCGGCGTAATCTTGTTCATCACTTCAGCGGCCGTGTAACCTAGCATCCGCTCGGCACCGACGTTGAAGATCTGGATGACGCCCTTGGCGTCGGTGGCGATGCTGGAGAAATTCGCGCTGTTGAAGATCGCGCTCTGCAAAGCACCAGCTTTGAGCAGTGCCTCTTCGGCTTGCTTGCGCGCCGTGTTGTCGGTGCCGATCAGCAGGTAACCGATGATGCTTTCCTGCGCATCGCGCAGCGCCGTGACCGAAACGATGGCCGGGAAGCGGCTGCCGTCCTTGCGGAAATAGGTCAGCTCGTAGATGTCCTCGATGCCGCGCGACGCCTTGAACACCAGCGCCTCGAACCCGGGCGTGATCGGCGTACCCAGTTCCAGGCTCAGCGCCTCGGCACGCGCGATCACTTCCTGTGGGTCGGAGATATCGGCCGGGGTGATCTTGTTCATCACTTCGGCGGCGGTATAGCCGAGCATCCGCTCGGCACCGACGTTGAAGATCTGGATGACGCCCTTGGCGTCGGTGGCGATGCTGGAGAAATTCGCGCTGTTGAAAATGGCGTCCTGCAGCGCGCCGGTCTTCAACAATGTTTCCCGCCGCTTGAATTCCGAGATGCCGTCAGGGTCGATCTGGTTTTCGCCCGCCTCATCGGCAGCAACAATTCGCGACATGGATACCCCCACCGCAACTGCACAACGGTCGGCAGCCCTGATGGACGCCGTTGCGGCCAGCACCGAGTGCGCGAACTGGGCCGGTTACACGTGCGGTTGCATTGGCCACGCTACCACATGCCACCGGGCACTCCACGGACCTGTCGACGGCGACGTGGCGGATCGGATGCGTGATTCCCGGTCCCCACGATCCGACGGTCGAACCGGCCTTCGCGCGTCGCCTTAGGCGGCCTAATCCAGCCGAAGAGTCCGTCCGGCATACCGATTCATCCTTTCATCGCGAGAAAGCGATAGAATGGCCGCGGCCCTGTCGAGGGGCGCTGCAGTCCGGCTGCCTTAACAGGCGAATCGACCGGAATCAGGCTCGGCATGGCTTTTCCGAAAACGGCGCCCGTTTACCGCGAGTCCCCATGGGACTCCTGAACGGAGCAGCACAATGAACGTAGCCGTCGCCAAGCCCGCCCACGATTACAAGGTCGCCGACATCACGCTGGCCGACTGGGGCCGCAAGGAAATCGATATCGCCGAGCATGAAATGCCGGGCCTGATGTCGATCCGCAGGAAACACGCCACGGCAAAGCCGCTGCAGGGCGTCCGCGTGACCGGTTCGTTGCACATGACGATCCAGACCGCCGTCCTGATCGAAACGCTGAAGGACATCGGCGCGGACGTGCGCTGGGCGTCGTGCAACATCTTCTCGACCCAGGACCACGCCGCTGCGGCCATCGCCGTCACAGGCACTCCGGTCTTCGCCTGGAAAGGCGAATCGCTGGAGGAATACTGGGATTGCACCCTCGATGCCGTGACATTCCCAGGTGGAAAGGGGCCACAGCTCGTCGTCGACGACGGCGGCGATGTCACGCTGCTGATCCACAAGGGCTACGAGCTCGAGCAAGGTTCCAAGTGGGTGGATGAAGCCGCCGCCTCGCACGAGGAAGGCGTCATCAAGGCGCTGCTCAAGCGCGTGGCGAAGGAACGTCCCGGCTTCTGGACCAACGTCGTCAAGGACTGGAAGGGTGTGTCGGAAGAAACAACCACCGGCGTGCATCGCCTGTACCAGATCGCCGAGCAGGGCAAGCTGCTGATCCCGGCGATCAACGTCAACGATTCGGTCACCAAGTCGAAGTTCGACAACCTGTATGGTTGCCGCGAATCGCTGGCCGACGGCCTCAAGCGCGCGATGGACGTGATGCTCGCGGGCAAGGTCGCGGTCGTCTGCGGTTACGGCGACGTCGGCAAGGGTTCGGCGCATTCGCTGCGCGCGTATGGCGCACGCGTGGTCGTCACCGAAATCGATCCGATCTGCGCCTTGCAGGCCGCAATGGAAGGCTTCGAGGTCAACACGGTCGAGAGCACGCTGGGCCGCGGCGACATCTATGTCACCACGACCGGCAACAAGGACGTGCTGACGCTCGAGCACATGCGCCGGATGAAGGATCAGGCCATCGTCTGCAACATCGGCCACTTCGACAACGAGATCCAGGTCGACGCGCTGTATGCGTCAGGCGCCGAGCACATCAACATCAAGCCGCAGGTCGACAAGTACATCTTCCCGGCACGTGATGGAAAAGCTGGCAACGCGATCTTCCTGCTGGCCGAAGGCCGCCTGGTGAACCTCGGTTGCGCCACCGGCCATCCGAGCTTCGTGATGTCCAATTCGTTTTCGAACCAGACACTGGCGCAGATCGACCTGTGGCAGAACAAGGATGTGTACGACAAGACGGTCTATCGCCTGCCCAAGCAGCTCGACGAGGAAGTCGCACGCCTGCACCTGGACAAGATTGGCGTGAAGCTGACCACGCTGACGCCTGCGCAAGCCGATTACCTTGGTGTCGCGATCGAAGGTCCGTACAAGCCGGATCATTACCGCTATTGATCATGCGTCATTGCTGGTGATGCCTCCGGTCGTCGTCCCCGCGAATGCGGGGATGGCGAGCATGTAACGCGGACTGACGACGACTATCGATGATCCCGATTTCATTCGAGTTCTACCCGCCCAAGAACGACGAGCAGCGCGAGCAGCTCGATCGCACGGCGATACGCCTGAAATCGCGCGCGCCCGACTACGTCTCATGCACGTTCGGCGCGGGTGGTTCGACATTGAGCTATACGTCTGAAACCGTGCGCCAGCTCAAGCAGACCCACGGCCTGGAAGCAGCGCCCCATGTGTCGTGCATGGGCGGCAGTCGCGAGGAAATCCGCGAGTTGCTGCAGCTCTACCGCGCGCTTGGCTGCAGGCGCCTGGTGGCATTGCGCGGCGACCTGCCCTCGGGCATGGCGCGCATGGGTGACCTGCGATACGCATCGGACCTGGTTGCCTTCATCCGCGAGCAGCATGGCGACTGGTTCCATATCGAGGTCGGGTGTTATCCGGAAACCCACCCGCAAGCCGAAGATGCGCTGGCGGATCTGCGCAACTTCAAGGCCAAGATCGACGCCGGTGCCGATGGCGCGATCACGCAGTATTTCTACAACCCGGACGCGTATTTCCGCTTCGTCGACGACGCGCGCCGCCTGGGAGTCGACGTTCCGGTGGTGCCCGGCATCATGCCCATCTCGAACTTTTCGCAGCTCAAACGTTTTTCCGACGCCTGCGGCGCCGAGATCCCACGATGGATCGTCAAACGCATGCAGGCCTATGGCGACGACTCCGAATCCGTCCGTGCATTCGCCGCCGAGCTGGTGGCCGACATGTGTCGCCGGCTGGTTGCGGGCGGTGCACCGGCGCTGCACTTCTATACGTTGAACCTTTCAAAACCGACGCTGAATGTATTGAATCTTCTTCGCTGAGTTTCGGTAAGGTTCAGCGCAAAACGCGTTCTCGCACGCGGCGTTGACATCGCGCATCGGACGATCCCTGCACACACGTCACGGTGCGCAGCTCATGAAACCATCGATGTTGGCCGCACTGGGTGCGACGCTGCTGCTATCGGCAACGCCTGCCATGACCCCCCTGCACGCCACGACCGCCATCCTGCGATGCGCTGCAGCGGATGGCACCGTTGCGTACACGG
>JAQGOI010000097.1 GCA_028293685.1 Lysobacteraceae bacterium
CTTCCAGCCCGACCCCGATGAAATCGAAGCGCTGGTCACTCCGTGTACCCGCGCCATCGTACTGATCAATCCGAACAACCCGACCGGCGCGGTGTATCCGCGTGCACTGCTCGAGCGCATCGTCGCCATCGCCGCGCGTCATGGCCTGCTCCTGCTGTCCGACGAGATCTACGACGGCGTCGTCTATGAGGACCACGCCGGCGCGCCACCCGTGTTCCAGCCGCTGGCACCGATTGCCGGCGACGTGCCGTGCCTGTCCTACGGTGGTCTGTCGAAGGTGCATCGTGCCTGTGGCTGGCGTGTCGGCTGGGCGGTGCTCAGTGGCGATGTGCAGGCGAGCGCCGGATTCCACCAGGCCATGGACCTGCTCGGCGCGCTGCGCCTGTGCGCCAACGTGCCGGGGCAATACGCGATCGAGCAGGCGCTGCACGGCCAGGACACCATCGGCGAGTTGTGTCGCCCGGGCGGTCGCCTGCATGCCACGCGTCGTGCGTTGATCGAATGCTGCGCGGCCAGCGAGCACCTGGAGCTGGTCACGCCGCGCGGTGCCCTTTATGGCTTTCCGGCCGTGATCGGCGAGGCTGCGCAGGGATTCGACGGCCACGCCTTCGCGCTGGCCATGCTCGAGCACGAGAGCGTGCTGATCGTGCCCGGATCAGGGTTCAACGTACCAGGGCGCAACCATTTCCGGGTGACGCTGCTGCCGCGACCCGACGTCATGCGCGAGGTCTTCGGACGCATCGATCGCGTGCTGTCGCGTCGCGTGCATGCAACTCCGTCGCGTGCGGCGGCCCTGGCCTGACGCTCGCTGCGGATGGCCGCACACGCCGACAGTGCGTCAGTCCATTCGTCGCCGGACGCAGGCCGTTCCTATCTGGCGCTGGGCGACAGCTACACGATCGGCGAAGGCATCGCGCCATCGCAGAGCTGGCCGTGGCAACTGGCTGCACGGTTGCGTGCGGACGGCATCGCGCTGGACGATCCGTGGGTCATCGCAGGAATCGGCTGGACGACCGACGAACTGGATGCCGCAATCACCACTGCGCAGCCGCTCGGCACGCACGCTCTGGTCAGCCTGCTCATCGGCGTCAACGACCAGTACCGCGGCCGGCCGCTCGACCAGTACGTGGCGCCGTTCGCAGCGCTGCTCGGCCGGGCGATCGGATTTGCCGGTGGCCGCGCCGGGCGCGTGATGGTGCTGTCGATTCCGGATTGGGGCGTCACGCCTTTCGGCGCGGCGTCGGGACGCGCGGCAGCCGGTATTGCCAGCGAACTGGACGACTACAACGTCGCAGCGCGCGCCCTGTGCGACGGGTTCGGCGTGGCGTTCGTCGACATCACGACGCTGTCGCGCGAGCACGGCCGCACCCTGTGTGCGGACGATGGACTGCATCCGTCGGCGGCACTGCACGCGCTGTGGGCGCATGCGGCGTTGCCCATCGCACGAAAGCTGCTGTTGCCGTGACCGGCACGCCTGCGTTCGATCGGGTCGTGGCGGCACGGATCGCGCGCGCATTCCTGCCGGCGCGATGGTTCGGCAACCGCTGGCATTACCACTACAGCCGCATCAAGCTCGGCAGCGACCCGCTGTACCCCGGCGTCACCGCGGCACTGCGCGGCAGCGAAGCGCCATTGCTTGACCTGGGTTGCGGTATCGGCCTGCTCGCTCATGCGTTGCGCATCGAACAGATCGCGTTGATCTACCACGGCGTCGACAACGATCCGGTCAAGATCCAGGAAGCGCGCCGCGCGGCGGCCAAGGTCGGGCTGGTCGATGTCGATTTCAATGTCGTCGACCTTGCCAACCGCCTGCCGATGCATCGCGGCAGCGTCGCGATCCTCGACGTGCTGCAATACCTGGACGATGCATCGCAACAACGCCTGCTCGATGCCACGATCGCGATGCTGGTGCCGGGCGCCAGACTGATCATCCGCACCGGCATCGAGGACGGCAGCCGCCGGATGTGGTTCACGCGTGCCTTCGACCAGGCCGCCAACCTGATCGGCTGGATGAACGCGCCGCCGCGGCGCTATCCGCGCGAGCAGGCGCTGCGCGCGACGCTCGACCGCGCCGGCCTGCGCAGCACGTTCACGCCATTGCATGGCAACACGCCGTTCAACAACTGGTTGATCGTCGCGACGGCCTGAACACGCGTGCAGTCAAGCGCCGTCGACAACCGGCGTCGGCGATGCACCCGCGCATTCGAGCGCTTCGGGCAGCACGGTGCGATAACCCAACGCATCGAGCCGCTGCAGCAGCAGAGCCATGCCTTCCAGGTTGCGTCCGTGCGCGGCGCCTTCGTGCATCAGCACGATGGCGCCGGGAGCCAGCTGGTGTTCAATACCGCGCAGCACGCGTTGCGGATCGGCGACGACCGCATCGAAGCCGCGCGCGTTCCACGCCACTCGCGTCAGCCCCTCGCGCTTGAGCGCACTGGCGACGAACGGATTGGCCATGCCGACGACCGCGCGAAACCAGCGCGGACGCTCGCCCGTGATCTGCTGCAGGATGGCCTGCGTGCGTTCGATCTCGCTGCGCATCCGGTGCGGGGGCAGCGCCCAGAACACGCGCTCGGGATGGGTGGCACTGTGATTGCCGATGCCATGCCCGCGCCGGACGATTTCGCGCACCAGCTCCGGGCGCGCGGCCGCGCGTTCGCCGACGACGAAAAACGTGGCCTTGGCCGCGTGCGCATCCAGCAGGTCGAGCATCGGCAGCGTCTGCGACGACGGACCGTCATCGATGGTCAGCCAGACGACGCGCTCGCTCGTGGGCAGCCGCGTGAGGACCGGGCAGAACAACCGCGATTGCGGCCGCAGCGTTCCCCACCAGAACGGCAGGTGGCTCGCCATCAGCAGCGGCAGGCCGACCTGCCATCCCACACGCCACCACACGGCAAGCGCCAGTGCCTGTGACGCGGCCAGGAACAGCAGCCAGACGTGCGGGTAGCGCGGCGGACGGCCGAGATCGAGTGGCGTTGACATCGACGAAATGATCGCATGACCACCGTGCATTCCTTCCGCACGCATAGAATGGCCGCCTTTCCAGAGACTGCCGGAACCGTGATGCCGATCGATGACGTGTTGCGCGAACGGATCGCGAGCCTGTTGGGTCACGACCCGATCGTCCTGTTCATGAAGGGCAGTCCGCGCGCGCCGCAGTGCGGCTTTTCCGCCAGGACGGTCGCCATCCTCGACGACCTTGGCGTCGATTACGCACACGTCGACGTGCTTGCCGATGCCGCCATGCGCGAGGGCATCAAGCTCTACAGCGACTGGCCCACGATCCCGCAGCTGTACATCGGTGGGCAACTGCTGGGTGGCAGCGACATCGTCGAGCAGATGCTGCGTTCGGGGGAATTGCATGCCGCACTCGGGCTGCCGGCACCGGACCGCACGCCGCCGTCGATCACGATCACGCCGGCCGCCGTGACGATGTTGCGCAGCACGCTGCACGATGCCGGCAATGGCCATGCCGTGAACGTCACGGTCGATGCGCGCTTCGCCACTCGCCTGCAACTGGGGCCGGCCGACGACACCGCCATCGCCCTGGACGTCGACGGCCTGCGCGTGCAGTTCGATCCGGCCTCGGCGCGCCGGGCCGAAGGGCTTGCGATCGACTGGGTCGATGACGAGCGCGGCCGCGGCCTGGTCGTCGACCATCCGCGGGCGGCGCCGGCCGTGCGGCCGTTGTCGCCACTGGAAGCGGCCAGCAAGCTCGCTGCCGCTTCGGTCACGCTGGTCGATGTGCGGCCGCCCGACGAACGTGCGTTCGCACTGATCAAGGCGCCGTTCGCGACGCTCGACCAGGGTCCGGATGCTCTGGAGGCATTGCCACGGGAAACGCCACTGGCGTTCCTGTGCCACCACGGCCAACGCAGCGCGCAGGCTGCGGAACACTTCCGGCAATCGGGATTCCTGGAGGTCTACAACGTGACCGGCGGCATCGACGCGTGGGCGCAGCTGGATCCCTCAATCCCGCGCTATTGAGTCCGCCTGCCGCACCGTGTCGGCCTGCTGTCCCGCGTCGCCCTGTGCGGATTCGGCAACGACCCGGTTGCGACCCGCGCGCTTGGCTGCGTACATCGCGGCATCGGCGCGCGCGACCAGGTCGGCGACGGCATCCGTGGGCCGGCTGTCGGCGATGCCGATGCTCACGGTCATGTCCAGGGCAACGCCCGCGATCTGATGGCACCGGGTTTCGACGTTGCGTCGAATCCGTTCGGCGATATCGCGCGCACGGCGGCGATCCGCGCCGGGCAGCATGAGCAGGAATTCCTCGCCGCCCAGGCGCCCGACCTGGTCCCCGTATTGCAGCTCCGCGGCCATCACCCGTACCAGGGCGCCCAGGCAGGCGTCGCCGATCGCATGCCCGTGGCTGTCGTTGATCCGCTTGAAGTGGTCGATGTCCAGGAACAGCACCGCCAGCAGCTGGTAAGTGCCGCGACCAGCGACCAGGGCCCACTCGAGGCGACGCTCGATCCCGGAACGGTTGAGCACGCCGGTCAGCGGATCGCGTTCGGCTTCCATCTGCGCGCGATCGCGCTCACGCCGGAAGGCGCGCATGCGATCGGCCATCCCCAGCATCAGCACCACGGCGGTGTACGCCAGTACCAGCGGCAAACCGTATTCCAGCCACGGCGCCAGCGCCGCGCCCGAGCTGAGCTGCACGGCGCGCGCCGTGGAGACGGTGACCAGCGGAATCCACGCCAGCAGCATCATTCCGGCATGGCGGCCGCCACGGCGCCAAGCAACGAGCAGGCTGACGATCGCCAGCAGGTTGGCCACCAGCAGCAGCAGGTTGCCGACATTGGGAAACCAGCCCTTGTCCTGCGGCCACGGCGACACCAGGATCGCCAGCGTCAACAGCGGCACGTACACGCCTACCCAGAGCAACGCCCGGCTGAGCCATGGCGTGCGGGTGCGCAACTCGCCGAAGTCCAGCAGGAAACACACCCCGACGATCGTGGACACCGTCGCCACGAACCACACCCCGGGCGCGCCGAAGCGGCCCAGGGTGTCCAGTCCCGGCAACGCATACGCTTCGCCATACGAGCACAGCACGTACAACAACTGCATGGCCATGCACCCGGCGTACAGCAGGTAGACGCGGTCGCGCAGCACCAGCCAGAACACCAGCGCGACCAGGCAGACGCCGATCAGCACGCCGGTCGAACCGTAAAGGACCTGCAGGTGGCTGTGATCGGACACGGCATGCGCGGCGGCACCGCGCACCGCGATCTGCAGCGGGTATCGCGCCTGCTCGACGCCGATGTACACCGGTCCGCTGGCCGTGATCGGAAACACCAGCGCCCGTCGCGAATAGCGCGCGTCGAGGTTGGCATCGAACATGTTCTGCCGTTGCGGCCGGTAGTCCGGCGGCATCAGCACCGTCACCTGGGCGCTGTACGGGTGGAAGACCAGCAGCAGTCGCTCGTCGTCCGCTGTTTGCGGCTGCACGCGCCACCAGCCGGCACCCGCGACCGCGCCATCAAGCCGGTCACGGCGGGCGCTGGTCTGGAAATCGGCGGCGGGGAGCTCCGGAACACTCTGGGCGGCGGCGGCGCCCTCCCGGACGTGGGCGATGGCGGCAATGCCGCTGTCCTGCGCATGGGCGCTGCCGGCAAGACATGCCAGCAGCAGCAACCACTCGGGTTTCCAGTATCGACGCATCGGC
>JAQGOI010000103.1 GCA_028293685.1 Lysobacteraceae bacterium
TGATTTCAGCCGCCAGCAGACCGAGCACGATGCCGTCCTTGTCCGTCGTCCAGACGGTGCCGTCGCGACGAAGGCAGGCAGCGCCCGCGCTCTCTTCGCAACCAAAGCCCAGGGTGCCCCCGAACAGGCCATCGGCAAACCATTTGAAGCCCACCGGGACCTCATACAACTCGCGTCCGAGCCTGCCAACGACGCGATCGATCATGGCGCTGCTGACCACGGTCTTGCCGGCCGCCGCGCGCGCCGACCAATGCCGCCGCTGCTGGAACAAGTGGTCGACGGCCACGCTCAGGTAATGATTCGACGGCATCAGGCCGCCAAGGGGCGTCACGATGCCGTGTCGGTCATGGTCGGTGTCGCAAGCCCAGGCGACGTCGTATCGATCCTTCATGCCGATGAGCCGCTGCATCGCGAAGGCTGACGACGGATCCATGCGGATGCGGCCATCCCAATCCAGCGGCATGAACGCGAATTGCGGATCGACGGCTTCGCTGATGACATCCAGTTCGATGCGGTGTTCAGCGCCGATGCGCGACCAGTAATGAACGCCCGCGCCGCCCAGCGGGTCCACGCCCATGCGCAATCCTGCCGAGCGGATGCGGTCGAAGTCGATCACGTTGCCGAGGTCAGTCACGTAGCTGCCGATGAAATCGTGATCCCGGGTACTGGACAGCCTTCGCGCCTGTTCGGCGGGTATCCGCCGGACCTGCGAGAGCCCGGCGGCGAGCAGCTCATTGGCGCGATCCTGTATCCACTGCGTAACGGATGTGTCGGCCGGACCGCCGTTGGGTGGGTTGTATTTGAACCCGCCATCCTCCGGCGGGTTGTGCGATGGCGTGACGACAATGCCGTCGGCAAGTCCGCGCGTGCGCCCTGCGTTGTGAACCAGGATGGCGTGGGAGATCGCGGGCGTCGGCGTGTATTCGCCGTGGCGGGCGAAGCGGATCTCGACAGCGTTCGCAGCCAGCACTTCCAGCGCGGTTTCGAAGGCCGGTGCCGACAGGGCGTGCGTATCGATTCCGATGAACAATGGACCGTCGATGCCGACGCGCCTGCGATGCTCGCAGACGGCTTGGCTGACCGCGAGGATGTGGTCCTCATTGAAACTGGCCGTCAGCGACGACCCGCGATGGCCCGATGTGCCGAATGCGACGCGCTGGGCGGGCAGGGAGACATCGGGTCGAACGTTGTAGAAGGCCGCGACGAGCGGTTCGACCTGCACGAGTTGCGAGGTCGCAGGAAGCTGTCCGGCCAGCGGGCTGATGTGCGAGGCGTTATCCATATCCGTCCGTGGGAGGTGGGGGGTTCGACACGTTCGAGGACTTATAAACCGGGACGCCTGTCTGGCGCGTTCACCGACGCCAAGGCATTCGGTGACATCATTGTGGTCTTCGGTCCAGGGGTTCCCGCTTGAAGCCAAGTTTCCGCGCGTACGTACGGATATGGGTACGCGCACTCGCCAGGCGCAGGGCGCCATCCGCCAAGCAGGTCGAAGAAGCGCCATTGCGCGCTCCGCTGCTCACCGCCGACCAGATGGAGCGCCAGGGCAGGGTACTGGCGCGGGCACATACCGTCAGCACCAGTCGTGCCCCGGACCGTCTGCTCGAACGCCTGTTCGACAACCGTCGCGTTCTCGACCGTGCGTGCGAAAACCTCGAGGCTGCGGTCCAGACGCAGCGTCATCTGACGCCCGCCGGCGAATGGCTGCTCGACAACGTCTACCTCATCGAGGAACAGATCAATCTGGCGCAGCGGCATCTTCCCAAGGGCTACAGCCGGGAATTGCCGCGCCTGACCAGCGGACCGTCGGCCGGATTCCCCCGTGTCTACGACATTGCACTGTCCGCCATTTCGCATGGCGACGGCCGTGTCGATGCCGACAGCCTTTCCCGGTTCGTCGCGGCCTACCAGAGCGTCACGCCGCTGCGGATGGGCGAGTTGTGGGCCATTCCGATCATGCTGCGACTGGCGCTGATCGAAAACCTGCGGCGTGTCAGCGTGCGCGTAACCCATCACGGCATGGACCGCAGCATCGCCGAGGCATGGGCCGAGCGGCTCATCGCGGTCGCGGAGTCGGATCCAAAAAGCGTGGTGCTCGTGCTTGCGGACATGGCGCGGTCGCAGCCACCGATGTCCAGTTCGTTCGTGGCCGAACTGTCGCGCCGCCTGCAGGGCCAGAGCCTGACGTTGGCGCTCGCGCTGACCTGGGTCGAGCAATGGCTTGGTGAGGCGGGTCACACGATCGAGCACATGGTGCAGATGGAGAGCCAGCAACAGGCTTCCGCACAGGTGTCGATCAGCAACAGCATCGGCAGCATGCGGTTCCTGTCGATGGTCGACTGGCGCGACTTCGTCGAGGCGACAAGCGCGGTCGAGGCGACCTTGCGCACGGATCCCGGCGACACCTACGGATTGATGGATTTCGCAACACGCGATCGCTATCGCCATCGTGTCGAAACCATTGCCCGGCGCCTTCGGCTCAATGAACAAGCCGTCGCCGAGGAGGCAATAGCGCTGGCCCGGACGCGTTCCGACGCAGTGGGCGCGAGCGACGTACGCTCGCACGTCGGGTATTACCTCATCGATGACGGGCTCGGCGAGCTGACCAAGGCAGTCGCGCCACCGCAGCGGCGATTCCGCGGATCGCTGTTGACGGGCAGCAGACCGCTGCCGCTGGCTGGTTACCTCGCGCCAATGGCGCTCATCGTCCTGGTCTGCACTGTCGGGCTGGTCCACGGCAGTGTCGATGCGCTCGCCGGCTCGGGCATCGTGTGGCTGATCGCCGTGTTGTGCGTGGTTGCCTTCAGCGAACTGGCGATCGTGCTGGTGAACTGGATGGCCACGTTGCTGGCGCTGCCAAGGACGCTGCCGCGGCTGGATTTTTCCGGCGGAATTCCGGAGTCGTCGCGGACGTTGGTTGCCGTACCGACGATGTTTGCCGACACCGATTCGATTTCGGATCTTGTCGAGGCACTGGAGGTCCGCTTCCTCGCCAATCGCGACGACAATCTGAAATTCGCGCTGCTGACCGATTTCTTCGATGCGCCTACCGAAACATTGCCGGCCGACACCGCACTGCTGGACGCCGCGCAGGCTGAGATCGACGGGCTCAACCAGCGGCATGGCGGCGACAAGGGCGACGTCTTCTTCCTGCTGCATCGTCCCCGCGTCTGGAATCCCCGCGAAGGCGCGTGGATGGGACACGAGCGCAAGCGCGGCAAGCTCGCTGCGTTGAACGCGCTGCTGCGCGGCGGCCCCCATGACGCCTTTCTCCGGATCGTCGGCAATGCCGATGCGTTGCGCGACATGCGCTACGTCATCACCCTGGATACGGATACAAAGCTGCCGCGCGATGCCGCGCGCGAGCTGGCCGGGACGCTGGCGCATCCGTTGAATCGCGCCCAGTTCGATGACGGGCGCAACGTCGTCTCGCGCGGTTACGGCATCCTGCAACCACGCGTGGGCGTCAGCATGAGCGGGCAACGCCGGTCCTGGTATGCGCGTCTGTTCAGTGGCGAGCCGGGCATCGATCCGTATTCGCGCGCGGTCTCGGACGTTTACCAGGATCTGTTCGGCGAAGGCTCGTTCTTCGGCAAGGGCATCTACGATATCGACGCCTTCGAGCGCGCGATCGATGGCCGGTTCCCGGACAACCGCATCCTCAGCCACGACCTGCTGGAAGGCTGCTACGCCCGCGCCGGGTTGGTCAGCGACGTCGAGCTCAACGAGGATTACCCGCCGCGATACGCCTTGGATGTCAAGCGACGGCATCGCTGGATCCGGGGAGACTGGCAATTGCTGCCCTGGTTGTTGCCCACGGTACCAACCGGGTCGCCACGACGGGAGCGCAATCCGCTGTCGTGGCTCTCGCGCGGCAAGTTGCTCGACAACCTGCGCCGCAGTCTCGTGTCGACCGCCATGTCTGCCTTGCTGGTGCTTGGCTGGTTGATTGCGCCACACCCGCTTACGTGGACCGGCTGGGTGCTCGCCATCCTGTTCGTGCCGCCATTGCT
>JAQGOI010000105.1 GCA_028293685.1 Lysobacteraceae bacterium
ATCGTCAAGGTCAAGGAGCCCATCGAAGGCGACCTCGCGCTGCTGCGCAAGGATCATCTGCTGTTCTGCTATCTGCACCTGGCGCCGCTACCTGGCCTGACAAAGCGACTGCTCGATATCGGCCTGACCGGTATCGCGTTCGAAACCGTCGAGCTGCCCAATGGCGATCTGCCGCTGCTGGCTCCGATGTCGATCATCGCCGGCACGATCGCGATCCAGGTAGGCACGCACCTGCTGCACCAGCCGATGGGTGGCAAGGGCAAGCTGCTTGGCGGCCTGCCGTCGACAGAGCGTGGAAAGGTAGTGGTTTTCGGTGCCGGCGCCGCCGGTGGTCATTCGGCTGCGCTCGCCGCGTCCGGCGGCGCGAATGTGGTGGTGTTCGAGAAGCGCCAGGACCGCATGGACGAGATGATGCGCCTTGGGAACAACGTCACCGCGCTGTATCCCTATGACGATGTCGTCGCGCGCGAAGTGGCCTCGGCCGACCTGGTCGTCGGCGCGGTGCTGGTCACCGGTGCTGTCGCTCCGCACGTTTTGACGCGCGACATGATCGCCTCGATGGAAGACGCAAGCGTCGTCGTCGACATCTCCATCGACCAGGGCGGGTGCTTCGAGACCTCACGACCGACCACGTGGAAAGAGCCGACCTACATCGAGGAAGGCGTGATCCATTTCGCCGTCACCAACATGCCTGGCGCCGTTCCCCAGACCTCGTCGCAGGCGATCTGCGCCGCCATCCTGCCCTGGGTGAGCAAGCTGGCGTCGGGAAACTGGCGTGACAGCGTGCCGCTCGTCCGCGGCATCAACATCGAAGGTGGCAAGATCGTGCATCCGGCGCTGCAAGGGATGAAGCTCTGACGTCCGGCTCGTCATCCCTCAGGCGGGGATCCGTGGCTTTGCTGCCACAGTCTCTCCGTGCTTGAAGTCACTGGATTCCCGCTTTCGCGTAACGACGGTCCAGGTCTTTGCCCATCAAGCCTTATTTCGCCGTATATTCAACAACTAACGGATCCTAGCTAAGGCAGCACATCACGGTGGCGCAAGCGTCTGCAGCAAGCCGCAGGAAAGCCACGGCCCCGGAGCCCAAACGCCGGGCAGCGGCCGTCGCCAATCCGCGCAGGCAGCGGTTGTGGCGGGACGTCGCGCTGATCCTGATCGCGCCGCTGCTGGTCTACCTGTTGGCAAGCTTGGCGACATTTTCGCCGGGCGATCCGGGCTGGTCGCATTCGGGCAGCATCACGGCGCCATTGCACAACCTCGGCGGTCGTGTCGGCGCATGGCTCGCGGACGTGCTGCTGTACCTCACCGGTTACGTGGCCTTCCTCCTGCCCGTCGTGTTGGGCGGCGTCGCCTGGATCGCGCTGTTCGGGCTGGACAGCGATGGCGACGGCGACGCCGATCTGGGACCGGCATTGCGGCTGGTGGGCATCGTCGGCTTCCTGGTCGCCACAACGGGGTTGTTGCAGCTGCGCGTCGGAACGGCAGCGGATTTTTCCGCCGGCAGTGGCGGCATCCTGGGGCAACTGGTGGGGCGATCGCTCTATCGGGGATTCGGACCTGTCGGCGGGAATCTGTTCCTGCTGGCGTTGCTCCTGGTCTCGGTGACCTTGGCGACGGGATTGTCGTGGCTGGCGGTCATGGACCGGATCGGGCAGGGCGTCCTCGCGCTTGGACCGTTGTTCCGCCGCAGCACGCAGCAGGCCAACGAATGGCAACAGGCCCGGGCCATGCGCGAGGAGCGTGGCGAGATCCGCAAGTTCGACATCGAATTGCGCGCCAAGCGCTCACCCGTGCGCATCGAACCGCCCGCGCCGGCACTGGTCGAGAAGAGCGACCGCGCCAAACGCGAGCAGCAGATTCCGCTGTTCCATGTCGGCGACGGCACAGGCATACCTCCGTTGGCGCTGCTGGACGATCCCAAGCCGCAACTGAAGGGTTACAGCGAGGAAACGCTGGAGACCGTGTCCCGTCAGATCGAATTCAAGCTCAAGGATTTCCGCATCGACGTGCAGGTCGTTGGTGCTTATCCGGGGCCAGTCATCACACGCTTCGAGCTGGAGCCGGCGCCCGGCGTCAAGGTCAGCCAGATTTCCTCGCTCGACAAGGACATTGCGCGAGGTTTGTCGGTGAAAGCCGTGCGTGTCGTCGACGTCATTCCGGGCAAGTCGGTCGTTGGCCTGGAGATACCGAATTCGCACCGCGAAATGATTTACCTGAGCGAGCTGCTGCGCTCAAAGGAATACGACAAGTCTGGCAGCCCGCTGACGCTGGCGCTGGGCAAGGACATTGCAGGCCGTCCGACGGTGGCCGATCTGTCGCGCATGCCACACCTGCTGGTCGCCGGCACGACCGGGTCGGGCAAATCCGTGGCGGTCAACGCGATGGTGCTGAGCCTGCTGTACAAGGCGTCGGCAAAAGACGTGCGCATGCTCATGATCGATCCAAAGATGCTGGAGCTCAGCGTCTACCAGGGCATCCCGCACCTGCTGGCACCGGTCGTCACCGACATGAAGGAGGCCGCGAACGGCCTGCGCTGGTGCGTGGCCGAAATGGAGCGCCGCTACAAGCTGATGTCGGCCATCGGCGTGCGCAACCTGTCGGGCTTCAACAAGAAAGTGAAGGATGCGGAGGACGCCGGCCAGCCGCTCATGGACCCGCTGTTCAAACCCAACGCGGAGCTTGGCGAGGCGCCGCGACCGCTGGAAACGCTGCCTTTCATCGTCATCTTCATCGACGAATTCGCCGACATGATGATGATCGTCGGCAAGAAGGTCGAGGAACTCATCGCGCGTCTGGCGCAGAAATCGCGCGCCGCCGGCATCCACCTGATCCTGGCCACGCAGCGCCCGTCTGTCGACGTCATCACCGGCCTGATCAAGGCGAACATACCGACACGCATCGCATTCCAGGTATCGAGCAAGATCGATTCACGCACGATCCTGGACCAGTCCGGCGCCGAAACGCTGCTCGGTCATGGCGACATGCTGTATCTGCCGCCGGGCACGGCGATGCCCGAGCGCATCCATGGGGCGTTCGTCAGCGACGACGAAGTGCATCGCGTCGTCGAGCATCTCAAGCAGAGCGGAGGCGGTCCCGATTACATCGACGGTGTGCTGGAAGAGGTGCAATCGTTGGGCGACGGTACGGTCGTCGGCGCCAGTGGACTGCCGGAGAGCGGCGGTGGCGCCGGCGACGAGTCGGATCCGCTGTACGACGAAGCGGTGCGCATCGTCACCGAGACACGCCGCGGCTCGATTTCGGGCGTGCAGCGGCGCCTCAAGATCGGCTACAACCGGGCAGCGCGCCTGATCGAGGCGATGGAAGCCGCCGGTATCGTCAGCCCGCAGGAAAACAACGGCGATCGCACGGTCCTGGCGCCGCCTCCGCCGAGATCCTGACTCAGGGATGTGGGGGCCCTGCATTGGGCGCGGGAGCAGCGCTTGGCAGGACCAATGCAGGCGTAGTCTCGCTTGCGTATTGGTTGTAGGCCGCCCAGGTCAGCGTCAGCACGGCAATCAGCACCAGCAACCAGAACAGCGGATGGGGCTTCCTGGTTGGTTGGGGAGGTGGGGGATCGCTGGTGCGGTGGCGCGCCTGTGGGGCCATGACGTCTCCTTGCGCGGCAAGGATGATTCCACGCGGGACGTCGACGACGCGTGTGCCTGTGGGGCCGCGCCGAATTCAGGTCAGCGTTGAGCAAGCGCCTAGCGATCGGCGTTGAATGCGATCGGGATCTGCACGACGCCGGCTACCGGCTGTCCGTCATGTTGTGCCGGTCGAAAACGCCAGCGTTTGACGGCGTCGCTCGCGGCGCGGTCCAGCGACCGCGAATGACTGCTCTGGACAAGATCCACCGACGAGACATTGCCGTCCGCGCCGACGTGCACGCGCAACACCACGGTTCCCGACTCGCCGTTGCGGAATGCATCCGGGGGATAGCCGGGTGCCGGCGCCGAGACGGGCACCGGCTGGTTCTCCGGTGCAGTCGCCACATTTCCGGCAGGAGGAGGTGGAGGTGGCGGTGGAGCACTCGGCGCAACGGGTGCCGGTGGCGCATGCTGGATGATCGTCGGTGAGGGTGACGTGTCCTGGGGCGCTGACTCGCCGAGTCCGC
>JAQGOI010000109.1 GCA_028293685.1 Lysobacteraceae bacterium
ATGCAGGTTGACATACACCCGCCTGTCGACACTGCCATCCGGCGCCGGAGGGGCCGACTCGTGCTGCCAACCAAGCTCGTCACACAGCAATTTCAACTGGCGATGCAGCTCCCGCCATTCGCGTAGTCGCAGGAATCCAAGGAAGTGCTTCTCGGCCCACTTGCGCAACTGCGACTGGGTCAGGTCCTCGTGTGCGATGCGGTAGGCGTCCCAGAGTTTCAGGATGCCGATGAACTCGGACTGCGTGTTGGCAAAGGACGCATGCGCCGCATCGGCGGCACCGCGCTGGTCGGCGGGACGCTCACGGGGATCCTGGATACCCAGGAAGCTTGCGATCGCCAGCATTTCGCCAAGGCACCCATGCCTGTTGGCGGCCACCAGCATGCGTCCGAGCTTGACGTCGACCGGCATGCGCGCCATCAGTTTCCCGATGGGCGTCAGCGTGCGCTGGCGTGCGTCGTCCGATGCGCCCACCGCACCCAGTTCGACCAGCGTCTGCCATCCATCGGCGATGGCGCGCGGATCGGGCGGCTCGAGGAACGGAAAATCCTCCACCCGCCCCAGACCCAGCGACAGCATGCGCAGGATGACGCCGGCCAGTGCCGCGCGCCGGATCTCCGGCTCGGTGTATTGCGGGCGCGACTGGAAATCGGCTTCCGAGTACAGGCGATAGCACACGCCAGGCGCGATGCGCCCGCAGCGACCCTTGCGCTGGTCGGCGCTGGCCTGCGAGATCGCCTCGACATGCAGCCGATCGAGTTTCTGCCGCGGACTGTAACGTTTGACCCGCGCATAGCCCGGATCGACGACGTAGTGGATGCGCGGCACGGTCAACGACGTTTCCGCGACGTTGGTCGCCAGCACGATGCGGCGCTGGCTGCCGGGATGAAAGGCGCGATCCTGGTCGCGCGCCGACAGCCGCGCGTACAGCGGCAGCACTTCGGTATGGCGATACTTCCGTCGTTCCAGTGCCTGGTGCGCATCGCGGATCTCGCGCTCGCCGGGAAGGAAAACAAGCGTGTCGCCGAGCGAGTGCCCCGCGCCGGGTCGTTCGCGCGCAATCTCATCGCACGCCGCAAGGATTCCGCCAAGGACCGAGCGCTCGCCCTCGTCATCGCCGTCGCCTTCCAGCCCCCGATAGCGCACCTCGACCGGATAGCCACGGCCTTCCACGTCGACCACCGGTGCGTTGCCGAAATGTTCTGAAAATCGTGCGGTATCGATCGTCGCCGACGTGACGATCACTTTCAGGTCGGGCCGACGCGGCAGCAGTTGTCGCAGGTAGCCCAGCAGGAAATCGATGTTGAGGCTGCGCTCGTGCGCCTCGTCGATGATCAGCGTGTCGTAGCGTGAGAGCCACCGATCGGACTGGATTTCCGCCAGCAGGATACCGTCGGTCATGAACTTGATCGCCGTCTGCTCGCTGACGTTGTCGTTGAAGCGCACCTGGAAGCCGACGGCGCCGCCGATCGGCACGGCCAACTCCTCCGCAACGCGGCGCGCCACGGCGCGCGCGGCGATGCGACGTGGCTGCGTGCAGCCGATCATGCCGGCGGCACCACGTCCGGCAGCCAGGCAGAGTTTCGGCAACTGCGTGGTCTTGCCCGATCCGGTTTCGCCTGCGACGACCAGCACCTGGTGGCTGCCCAGCAGTTCGACGATGCGATCCGCCTGCGACGCAATCGGCAGGCTTTCGTCCAGCGTCGGTTGTGGCAACGTCTGCGCCCGGAGGGCGCGCGCGGCGATTGATGCCTGCAGTGCCTGTTCGAACTGTTCCTGCGTGCCGGCGTCTCCGGACTTCGCATTCCACCGGGACCACAGCCCCTGCAACCGGCCGCGGTCGCGCGTCAGCCCGCGCGCGATCGCACCCTTGGCGGATGCCAGCGCGGACTTGGTCGAACCATCCATAGATTGGGTCAATCGATCCATTAGGAAGAATGCATTTCAAACGCCTGCGTACAGCGCCTATTGTGGCGGTACATCCACACGGAGCGTCGCCATGCCTGCCAACAGCCCACTGGGTACCAGCGACGATTCGGCCGGCGGCCGTGCCCCGGCCATCGATATCGGGATCAGCGGCGAGGATCGCAAGCAGGTCGCCGACGGCCTGTCGCATTTCCTCGCCGACGCCTACACGCTGTACCTGAAGACACACAACTTCCACTGGAATGTCACCGGACCGATGTTCAACGCCCTGCACGTGATGTTCGAAGCCCAGTACACCGAGCAATGGGCGGCGTTGGACGAGACCGCCGAGCGCATCCGCGCGTTGGGATTCAATGCCCCCGGTTCCTACGCGGAGTTCACGCGGCTGTCGTCGATCACCGAGGAACCGGGCCTTGGCGACACCGCCGACTGGCGCGAGATGGTGCGCCAGCTCACCGTGGGCAACGAGGCGGTGTGCCGTACCGCGCGCAAGGTCCTGAAGGTCGCCGACGGCGCCGGTGACGATCCCACCGTCGACCTGCTCACGCAGCGGCTGCAGGTGCACGAAAAGTACGCGTGGATGCTGCGTTCGCTGCTGCAGTAGCAGCTCCCGAAGCCCAACCTTGTAGGGTGGGCCTTGGCCCACCATCGTTGCATCAGCGGAAAACGGTGGCTTAAGCCCACCCTACGGCCCTGCACTCCCCGACCAGCCCCCAGGCTGGCCGCACCGCGTCGCATCCTGCGTGGGGGAACACATGGCAACCCTTCCGGCGACAAGCGCAGCTCTCCAGGCCTTTGATGAAGATGCCTGGGACGACCTGCTGAACTACATCGAGGAGCGAAGGGTCATCCCGATCATCGGGCCCGACCTGCTGCGCGTGCAGACCGATCGCGGCCTGCGGCCGCTGTATGAATGGCTCGCCGAAAAACTCGCTGCGCGGCTTTCCGTCG
>JAQGOI010000124.1 GCA_028293685.1 Lysobacteraceae bacterium
CGCTTCCTGGGCGTTCTTCGACTTGGTCTTATAGACGTTGGGCTTGTCCGGCACCGCGCCGGTGCCGAAGTCGCGCGCGATCACGTCGCGCAGCTCGGCCAGGGCCTCCTCGCTGATGTGCGTGGAGTCGGTACGCATGTAGCTGATCAGGCCGACCGTGCCTTCCTCGCCGAGCGCGAAGCCCTCGTACAGTTTCTGCGCGATGCGCATGGTGCGGCTGGTGGTGAAGCCGAGCTTGCGCGCGGCCTCCTGCTGCAGCGTCGAGGTGATGAAGGGCGGCGAGGGCCGGCGCTTGCGTTCCTTGCTGGTGACGTCGGTGACGTGCAGGGCGTCGCCGGCGGCCTTGATCAGGCGTTCGCGCGCCGCCTCGGCCGCCTTGCGGTCGGTGATGGTGAACTGCTCGAACTTCTGCCCGTCCAGCCGGACCAGGCGTGCGGTGAAGGATTGCTGCGGATGCACCAGCTCGGCTTCGACCGACCAGTACTCGCGCGGCACGAAGGCTTCGATCTCCTCCTCGCGCTCGACGATCATGCGTAGCGCCGGCGACTGCACGCGCCCGGCTGAGAGGCCGCGCTGTACTTTGCGCCACAACACCGGTGACAGGTTGAAGCCGACCAGGTAATCCAGCGCACGTCGCGCCTGCTGCGCGTCGACCAGGTTGGCGGCGATCGCGCGCGGACGGCTCATCGCTTCCTTGATCGCGCGCGGCGTGATCTCGGTGAACACCACCCGCTCCAGCGACTTGTCCTTGAGCAGGCCGCGCTCGCGCAGGATCTCGGCGATGTGCCAGCTGATCGCCTCGCCCTCGCGGTCCGGGTCGGTCGCCAGGAACAGGTGGTCGGCGCTCTTGGCGGCCTTGGCGATGGCGTCGACGTGACGCTCGTTCTTTTCGATCAGGTCGTAGCGCATGGCGAAGCCGTTGGCCGGGTCGACCGCGCCTTCCTTGGGCACCAGGTCACGGACATGGCCGTAGGACGCCAGGACGGTAAAGTCCTTGCCGAGGTATTTGTTGATCGTCTTGGCCTTGGCGGGCGACTCGACGATCAGGAGGTTCTTGGCCATGGTGGCGGTGCGTCTCGTATCTGCGAAGCGCGCTTTACGGCCGCGCTGGAGGGTCCAGAGAAGACGAACGCCCGGAGCAGGGCCCCGGGCGTTCGGCGTCTTCCTTATTACAGTGGAATCACGGCGCGCCCGCTGCTGTCAAGCGTTGAAGCCGGGATTGGGGATTCGAGAGACGGGATTGGACAGGGCGGTTTTTGCAAATCCCAACTCACCAATCCCGAATCCCGGGCCCTAATGCACAGGCTCGGGCTCGTCCAGGAACATCTGGGTTTCCATCCAGGCGTAGGCCGCTTCCGACCCCGGCTGGTTGAACAGGACCATCAGCACCACCCATTTCAGGTCGTCCAGGTCCAGTTCGTCCTGGTCCAGCGCCATGGCGCGATCGAGCACGAGTTCGCGCTGGCCGGCGTCGAGGATGCGCTGCTGCTCCAGGAACAACAGGAAGCCGCGCGCTTCGACATCGAGCTTGTCCAGCTCGGGGCCGAAATAGACGCGGATCGGACCGTCGGCACGCGGTGTTCCGGTGCTGGGACGCTGCTCGGCAAGTGCATCCAGCCAGTCGAACGCCTTGTGGATCTCGGCGGGGCTGAATCCCGCCTGGGTCAGCTCGTTGAACAGCGGACTGCTGCTCAGGGCAGCGCGGTCGCCGAGCGGAGGTGCGACATCCTCGGTGAAGTAGTGCTCGAACAGGTACAGCAGGACATCCAGGATGCTCTCTTTCATTTCCCTCGGCCTGCGCCGGTGTGGCGCTGTGGAGAGACCCGGCTTGCGCCGGTTGTCGCCGTCGGGCTCCCTGCCCGCCGACGTCGTGGCAACCGGAATGGACCGGTTACCGCCGTCACCAAACCCCCCGCGGGTGACGGTTGCGGCGCATCCTGCGTCGCGACGCCAAGGGCCGAAACGGCCCCTTAACGCTTGCGGGAATAACGGCCATGTTCGACAGCAACACGGCCTTCCAGCTCCATGACCAGCAGCATGGAGGACAGTTCCGCGGCCGTCAATCCAGTGCGCAGCACCAGCCGATCCATATCTGTTGGGTCATGGCCCAGCGCCTGCCACAACTTCTGGTGGTGCGCGGACAACACCGGCCTGCCGCCGGCTGAAGCCCCGCTCATCGGGCTCGCCAGCGAAGTGGGGCCGGCCAGCCGCCCACGCAAGGCTTCGGCCAGTTCGCCGGCCAACGCGCCAAGGGCGTCGATCACCTCCTGCGCGGTTTCCACCAGACCGGCGCCGTCGCGGATCAGCCGGTGGCATCCGCGGGCCACCGGATTGTGGATCGACCCCGGCACCGCAAACACGTCGCGGCCGCAGTCGGTGGCCATGCGCGCGGTGATCAGCGCCCCGGAGCGTTCGGCCGCCTCGACCACCAGCGTGCCCAGCGCGAGTCCGGCAATGATCCGGTTGCGGCTGGGGAAGTGCTCCTTGCGCGCCAGCGTTCCGGGGGGATGTTCGCTGACCACGACGCCGCCGGCGACGATTCGGCCGTGCAGGGCGGCGTTGGCGCGCGGATAGGGGACGTCGGGACCGGTGCCGAGCACGGCAATGGTGCGTCCGCCCGCCGCGAGCGCGCCCTCGTGCGCCGCGGTGTCGATGCCGGCCGCCAGGCCGCTGGTGACCGTCAGGCCCGAGTCCGCAAACGCCCGCCCGAAGTCGAAGGCGTTGTCGCGACCACCCGCGCTGGGCGAGCGGCTGCCGACCACCGCGACCGACGGGTGCCACAGGGATGTCGGGTCGCCGGCCACGAACAACGCCAGCGGCGGGCTCGGAATCCGGCGAAGCAACGCGGGATAGTCCGGATCTTGCCAGCCGAGCAGATGATGGCCGTCCTGCTGCAGCCAGTCCCGGGTGGCGGTCAGCGCGTAGGAGTCCGTCGTCAACAGCGCCAGGATCTGGGGCTCGTCGACACCGTGCGAGCGCCAGTAGCGCGCGCCGGCCGCCAGCGCGGTGGCCGGGCACGAATGGCTGTCGAGCAGGCGCCGCCGCGCGGCTACGCCACCGCCGGCGTGGACCAGGCGCAACAGCGCGTCGCATTGCGGATCCGTCATTGCGCCAGCGTAGGCCGGACGCAACGACGGCGCCCTCGGGCGCCGTCGTGCAGCAGTGTCAGGTTTTTCCGCCGGACGGAGTCCGTCAGTAGGGCGCGTCCGGATGCTTGAGCTCATAGCCGACGCGGCTGGGTTTGACGCCGTCCATGACTAGGCCGTAGCTCATCTTGCCGAACGTGCGGAACACCATCACGTGGCCCGCATATTCGTCGGGCAACCGCACCTTGGAATCCAACGGAATGGTGTCGTCGCTGCGCTCGGCACCGTAGACCACCTTGTCGGTGACGCGGCTGCCCACGCGCCAGATCGAGAACACGGTGCCGTTGTCGACGCCCTCGCGTGCGCCGACCGACAGCGCGACCACGTCACGCGGGCCACCGGTGCTGAGCATGTCGGCGACTGCCAGGATGCGGGCACGCCCGTATTCCATCTGCTGCTTCGGCGGATGCGGGAAGAACTGCAGGTCGTAGGGCTGCGCGTCGAGCGGAATCAGGCGATCGCCGACGCGGACTTCGCGACCCTGCTCGTCGAGCAGCAAGGTGCTGGCCTGGATGCCACCGACTTCGCCCCGGGTCACCGTGCCGACATTGACCTGCATCAGCTCGTAGCCGAGCACTTCGTTGCCCTTGTCCGGCGTCTGGACGTCGGTCCAGTAGTTCTGGAAATCGATCAGGCGGCGGCCGCGGAAGTCGAGATCGTCCTTGTGGAACAGATCGCAGCAGCGGGTGCGATCCAGGTGCGTGAAGCGCTGGGTCGGCCGCACGACGGCGAAACGCTGGCCGGGCTGCGCGCTCGCGATGCCGCGGACGTAGGCCACCTGGTCTTCGCTGGCGCGCAGGCGGTCGTCTTCCAGTCCGACGACGTAGGGCAGCTGGTCGAACTGGTCGACCACGCGCAGGTTCTTCAGGAACGGTTCGACCTGCGACAGCGGGATCGCGTTGATCGGAGCGCCGACCTGTGTCCCGCGCTGCACGGTCATCCGGTCCAGGTACGCCAGGCTGAGCACGTCGCCGGGGTAGATCAGATGCGGGTTGCGGACCTGCGGGTTGGCCTGCCAGATCTCCGGCCAGAGCCACGGCCGCTTCAGGAAGCGCCCGGCAATGTCCCACAGCGTGTCGCCACGCTGGACCACGTACGTATCCGGGTGGTCGCCGCGCATTTCGACGGCGGCGGAATAGGTCGCGACGGTCAGCAGCGCGACGGCAGCGATCCTGGTGAGGATACCGGCCGTGCGAAACGCCTTCATACCGCCGCCCTTCGACGCGCGCTCAAGCATTGCGTCCATCTACCCGCTCCCCTTGGAGATTTCCAGCTTTCAACCACCCCTTTGCCGGGGCAATATAGCCCACAAGCGATGCGTCTTGGCAAGACGGCGGCGTTACAATCGGGCGCCCTCCGCTCGCGCCGCTTGCGGATGTGACCGCCGCCCCCATTTTTTACGCCATGGCCCAGCTCCTCATCCTTGAATTCCCCGACCCGCGGTTGCGCACCAGGGCCAGCGCCGTGAATCCGGCCTGGCTGCACGAGCCAGCGACCCAGCGGCTGATCGACGACATGTTCGAAACCATGTACGAGGCCCCCGGTATCGGGCTGGCGGCGAGCCAGGTCGACGTCCACCGGCGCTTCATGGTCATCGACGTGTCCGAGGAAAAAGACCAGCCGCTGGTGTTCGTCAATCCGGTCATCACCGCGCGCAGCGGCGAACAGATCTACCAGGAAGGCTGCCTGTCGGTACCCGGCATCTTCGCCGACGTCGCGCGCGCCGAGCGCATCACCGTGACCGCACTGGACCGTTCCGGTTCGGCATTCGAACTGCAGACCGATGGCCTGCTGGCCGTGTGCATCCAGCACGAGATCGATCACCTGGAAGGCAAGCTGTTCGTGGATTACCTGTCGCCGCTGAAGCGCGAGATGGTGCGCAAGAAACTCGCCAAGCAGCGCAAGCAGACCGACGCGGCGTGAAAACCGGGAGTCGGGAATGGCGAGTCGTCAAGGCTGCAACGCGCGGTGCGCGCTCGTGATGCAGCGTCGCCCGCTTCTCACGATTCCCGATTCCCGATTCCCGATTCCCGGCCCATGAGGATCGTTTTCGCCGGCACGCCGGATTTCGCCGTGCCGTCGTTGCGCGCCGCCGCCGAGCGCAACGAAGTGGTCGCGGTGTACACGCAGCCCGATCGTCCGGCCGGCCGCGGCCGTGGCGTGCGGTCGTCGCCGGTCAAGCTGGAAGCGACCCGGCGCGGGCTGCCGGTCCTGCAACCGTCCTCGTTGAAGTCGGCACTGTCGCGCGATGCCCTGCGGGCGTTGCAACCCGACCTGCTGGTCGTCGTCGCGTATGGATTGATCCTGCCGCAAGCCATCCTGGACATTCCCACGCACGGTTGCTGGAACGTGCACGCATCGCTATTGCCGCGCTGGCGCGGGGCGGCGCCGATCCAGCGCGCGATCGAAGCCGGCGACGGCGAAACCGGTGTGTGCCTGATGCAGATGGACCGGGGCCTGGACACCGGCCCGGTGCTGCTGTCGCAGCGCATCACGATTGGTGCCGATGAAACCGGCGGCCAGCTCCACGACCGCCTCGCGGCGCTGGGCGCGCAGACCCTGGCGGACGGATTGGGCCTGCTGCGCGCGGGGTTGCGTCCCGTGGCGCAACCACAACCGGTGGACGGTGTGACCTACGCGCACAAGCTCGAAAAGGCTGAGGCCCGCCTCGACTGGTCGCAGCCGGCCGCGGCGCTTGCACGCAAGGTGCGTGCGTTCAATCCATGGCCGATGGCCGA
>JAQGOI010000132.1 GCA_028293685.1 Lysobacteraceae bacterium
GCGGCCATCGACCGTCTCGATGTCCAGGCGACCCTTGGGCAGCTTGGAGTTCCAGTCGAAGGCCGGGTCCGGCACCGGCACGACCTTCCTGGCGGCAGCCAGGACGGCTGGATCCTTGAGGCCGTCGCCGAAGAAGTGCTCCACCTTGGGCCATCCGTGAGTAGCCGCCACGGCGACGCAGAACGGAATGCTGAACTTGGCGTCGGCGGAGGTCTGCGGTGCGCGGCGATCTGCGATCGGGGTGCACAGTTCGAGTCCGAAGTCGCCGACGTTGACGCGTAGCTCCTTGATGTCGTCGATGGTGAGCTTGTGCTCCTTCATCAGCGTGAGGACGGAGTGGATGAAGCCGTGAGAAACGCCGCAGGAAGGCCAGGGCTTGTAGAGGATCTCGCCGCCGGAATACACCTTGCCCAAGTCGGCCAGCATGGCTTCGCGGTCGTACTTGCCGCCGAAGTAGACGTTGAAGAGGCCGGCCTTGCCCTCGAATATGGTCTGAACGCCGCTGATGCCTTTTTGCGCCATCAACGCGGCGAGTACCGCGCCCTTGGTCGAGAAGCCCGCATACAAGCCACGCTGGCTGCTGCCCGTGCTGTACATCATTTCCATGGTGCCGCAGCACTGCATGCCGGCATAGCCGAAGGCGTCGCCGATGCTTTCCGGGCTCAGGCGCAGCACGCGTGCCGCGGCGGCGGCCGCACCAAACACGCCCAGAATAGTCGTGAGGTGCCAGTCCTTGCGCGACTCGACGTTGCGGCGCATGCGCAGGAACATGTCTTGCCCGGCCGCGACAGCGGCGATCATCTCGCGGCCGGAGATTCCGCCAGCGCGCTCGGCCACGGCGAACGCCGCCGGAACGATCGAACTGCTGGGGTGGTGGCCTTCGGGCGCATGGTCGTCGAAGTCAAGGCAATGCGCCATTGCGCCGTTGGCGAACGCGGCCATCAATGCGGGCGCGCGGCCGCCGAATCCCAACACGGTGCTCTCCGGCGTGCCGCCGGTTTCGCGCACCAGCTCGGCCACGCCGCGCACTGCCGGCTCCACGCCGCTGGCTGCGAGGATCACGCCGATGGTGTCCAAGATACTCTTCTTGGCGCCCTCGATCGCGCTGGCAGGCAGGTCTTCATATCGGGTATTGGCCACCATGGCGGCGAAATCGCTGGACATGTCAGATCGGGACATTGGGCACTGCTTTCTCTGGATGTGTGAGCGGATAGTATCAATGCTGACTGCGCTGCTGTCGAGTCGGATTTTCTATCAAAAAGATAAGTAAGCCTGACCAAAGCAGCAAGGTCCGCGCGCCGCGACAGTGTAAGAGCAACTTACGCTCGGACGCATGAAAGCCGACTGGACTGCATTCCCACGCCGGAGGAGACTTCGCAGATTCTAACAACTCCGGAAGCTCACATGGATCTCGCCTATCTAATCGCCGGCAACGCCGTCAGCCGCAACTTCAACGACCTCGCGTCGCAGACTGTGGATGCTACCGTCGACGGGTTGATCGACAGCCTGGCGTGCGCGCTGGCCGGCACTAACGCCCACGGCTTGGCACAGGCGCGCGAGGCGCTCAGCCGCTGGGGCAACAGCGGCTGCAGTGTGTGGGGCGGCTTTGGCCGCGCGCCGGCGCCTTTCGCCGCCTTCCTGAATGCGGTTAGCATGCACGCGCTGGACTACGATGATACGGACGACAAGGTGCCGCTGCACGCCTTCGGCATGGTGTTGCCGGGTTTGCTCGCCGACGTCGAAGAGAACCGCCCGGATTGCGATGGCCGCGATTTCCTCACGGCGCTGGCCGTCGGCGTGGACGGCGCAATGCGCGTTGGCCGCGCGGGCGGGCCGAAAGGCACGCGCGGATGGAACTACAGCGTCATCAGCGGCTCTACGGGAGCGGTGCTCGCGATCGCCCGGCTGCGCCGCTGGGAAACCCAGACCGCAGTCGACGCGTTGGGCCACCAGCTCACGCAGACCGCCGGCAGTCTCCAGTCCATTATCGATGGAAGTCTCGCCAAGCGCTTCCAGCCGGCCATGATGGTCAAGAACGTAATGATGTCTGCCGCTCTGGCACAAGCAGGCATTGATGGTCCGCGCAACGTGTTCGAAGGTAAGGCAGGTTTCATTAATCTATACCAGGACGGCATATTCGACCACGATGCGATGCGCGCGGGCCTGGAGCAATGCGCGCTTGTCGACGACCTGAGCCTAAAGCCCTATCCCGCCTGCCGCTTCACGCACGCGCCGATCGACCTGGCGCTGCAATTGTACGAACGCGGCATACGGCCGCAGGACGTCAAGCACATGCATATCCGGGTCAGTGGGCAGGCCGTGAACATGGTGGGCCGCAAATTCGACTTCAGGACGGCCGGTGTCGTCGATGCCCAGTTCAGCATCGCCTACACGGTTGCAGTGGGCCTGGCGCGCGGTGCGGTGCGCATCGACGATTTCAACGAAGGGGCGCTGCGCGATCCGCAGGTGGGTGCCTTCGCGGCAGGGAGGATCACGATCGAGGCTGATCCCTCGTTGCCGCTGCTCGGAATGGTTCCGGTATTTTTCGACGTCGAACTCGGCAACGGCCAGCACATCGAACTTGCCGCGCATGAGGTGTCCGGCAGCCCGCAAAAACGCATGGCGTCCGCGCAGCTTCGCGAGAAGGTCATTGACTGCCTGGGCTACGGCAAATCGCGCGTCGACCCCGACGAACTGATCGCAGCCGTGCAAGGCCTGCGCGAGGGTAAGCCGGTCTCGTCGGTGCTGGCACTCCTGGAATAACGGCGCAATGCCGCAGTCATCGTTCGCAACGAATTAAGGTGCCGTTATGAATGAAATTGATCTGGGTACAGGAACCAGCGCGCAAGCAGACGGAATTCGCGGCAAGGTCGCCATCGTGGCTGGCGCGACTGCCGGACTGGGCCGTGCGGTCGCGTTGAAGCTGGCTGCGCAGGGCGCGATTGTCGTCGCCACCGGCCGCAACAGTAGCGCGGGGGACGACGCGGTGCGTGCAATCGAAGCGGCAGGGGGACGCGCGCTGTTTCCGCCTGCCGACATGGAGAACGCAGCGGTCCCCCGCGGGCTGGTGGCCAAAGCGGTAGCGCTGTTCGGCGCTGGGACATCCTCATCGCTAGTGCCGGTGCGCCGCCTGCAGTACAAGGTACCCATGAATGACCGGAAGCGACAGCAGCGTTGCGTTGTTGACGTCAAAATTCAGGCACCCTCGATACGCTGCTGGGCGTGCCGGCTAAAAGCAAGTCATCGGCTCACCGGGTTTTTGGGATTTCCCAGCAAGTCACTTCGGC
>JAQGOI010000137.1 GCA_028293685.1 Lysobacteraceae bacterium
AGCAATGCATCTCCACCGAGGATTCGTCGAGCACCGTGCGCGCGTCGCGCGGCATCCAGACACCGATCAGCGAGCAGCAACGCAGCGAGCCGGCCATCGTCGCGCAATTGGCGCAAGCGATCGGCTGCGCACCGACGGTTCCGTGGAATGCGTTCGCCGACGACTACGCGGCGATCCGCGACCGCATCGAGCAATGCCAGCGTGGTGTCACCGAAGGTTTCGAGAAATACAACGACAGACTGCTCGCCGACGGCCGTTTCGCCCTGCCGAACTCCGCCACCCGGCGCGAATGGCACACCGCGAACGGCAAGGCCCGCTTCATCGCGCATCCGCTGCGCGACGACTCACCGGTGCAGCAGGCGCGCATGCGACACGGCGATGCGGTGCTGACCCTGATGACCATCCGCGCGCACGACCAGTTCAACACCACCGTCTACAGCAGCGACGACCGCTACCGCGGCATCGCAGGCGATCGCCACGTGGTATTCCTCAATGCCGACGACCTCGCCGCGCGCGGCATCACGGACGGCGACCGCATCGATGTCGAAACCATGGTCGACGACGGCCACGCGCGCCGCGTCAGCGCCTGGACCGCGCGCACCTGGGACATTCCCCGCGGCTGCTGCGCGGCGTACTACCCGGAAGCCAGTGGACTGATCGCGGCCAGCGTGTTTTCCGCCGGCTCGCGAACGCCGCTGTACAAGGAAATGCCGGTGTGCGTGAGCGCACACGTCGCGCTCGAAGCGTAGGACCGGTTCAACTGGCCTACGCCGCTATCCAGAGCAATGATCGGTTCGCCGCACGAACGGCATCATCCGGACTGCTCCACGGTTTGTTTCAGCCCCTCGAGCATGACGCCCCAGTTCTTCTCCGACTCCCGTTGCGAAGCGGCATCGGGATTGTTGTCCTGGTCGAGCGAAACGTCGGTCTTGTCGCCGTTGGCAGACAACCGGATGGTCACCGTGTGGTAGTTCTCCGGCGCGTCGGGTTTTCCCGCAAGCGGGCTGAAATGGCTGTACTGAAGCGCACGCTCCGGATCGACCTTCAGGATCTCGCCCTTGTCCTCGTACGTCTTCCCTTTCATTTCGCCTTTCCAGGTGATCGGACTACCTTGCTTCCAGTCCGATTCGACATCGGCACCGAACATGTACTGCTTGATCGCCTCGGGCGTCACCAGCGCTTTCCACACCTGGGACTTCGGAGCATCGATCGAAGTCGTGGCACGAGCTACCAGACCCTTGTCCATCGCATCACCTCGTTGAATGGAGCAACGAGCGTTCTACACCGCTCGTATTCAAGTTTCGGTGAACTGCAGGCGGGCTGTCCGGTCCGCGAGCATGTCGGCGTTGGCATCGACACACGCTCCGCACGACGGCATCGGCCCGGTGCCACGCCGTGCAATTCGAGCGCAGGCCGATTCCGCCGGATGCCATCGGCCACCCTCCGGGCCACCGCGAGCGACGACAACCCCGCTCGCCACCTCCCACATCAAAGGACACGCCAATGCCGATGATCACCACCCCGGACGGAGCGCAGCTCTTCTACAAGGATTGGGGCACTGGACAGCCCATCGTCTTCCACCATGGCTGGCCGCTGAGCGCCGACGACTGGGACGCCCAGCTCATGTTTTTCCGGTCTCAGGGTTTCCGGGTCATCGCCCATGATCGACGTGGCCACGGCCGCTCCAGCCAGACCGACGATGGCAACGAAATGGACACCTATGCTGCCGACGTTGCAGCGCTGGCCGCGCAGCTTGACCTGAAGGAAGCCGTGCATGTTGGTCATTCCACCGGCGGTGGCGAAGTCGCACGTTACGTCGCCCGGCACGGCAAGGGTCGCGTGGCCAAGGCGGTGCTGATCAGCGCAGTGCCGCCGATCATGGTCAGGACCGACGCCAATCCCGGCGGACTGCCGCGGGAGGTTTTCGATGGCTTCCGCAGCGCGCTGGTGGCCAACCGCGCCCAGTTCTACCGCGATGTGCCCAGCGGGCCGTTCTACGGTTTCAACCGCGACGGCGCCAAGGTCCTGCAGGGCGTGATCGACAACTGGTGGCGCCAGGGAATGATGGGCGGGATCAAGGCCCACTACGACTGCATCAAGGCGTTTTCCGAGACGGACTTCACCGACGACCTGAAGCGGATCGATGTCCCCACCCTGGTCATGCATGGCGACGACGACCAGATCGTGCCCTATTCCGACGCCGCGCCGCTGTCGGCCAAGCTGCTCAGGCAAGCCACGCTGAAAACCTACAAGGGCCTGCCGCACGGGATGTGCACAACACACGCGGATGTCATCAATCCCGACCTGCTCGCCTTCATCCGGGCTTGAGCCCGCGCCCGCGGGTCGATCGATTCGCGAGCGGCATCGGTGACGCCCCGGTCGTCATCGATGCCCGGAGTGCGCCGGAGGGTGACTTCCAGCCTATGTTTTATCGCAAAACGATATGCTATTTATCGTTTCACGATACCACCGCTGGAAGAATCCGCATGAACCAGACAGCCACCCGCGCCCTCGCCGTCGCCCGCCCGGTCATCAAGGGCCTGACCATCCTCAACATACTCTATGCCCTCGGCATCGCATCGCTGCTGGTGTGGAGCTTCTTCATCCAGGGCTGGCCGCAACGGCCGCTCGGCTTCGACCTGACGCACGCGCATCCGCAGGCGGCGAACGGGCTGCGCGCGATCGTGATCATCGGCGTGATCGGCGCGGCGATCGTGCACACGATCCTGCGGCGGCTGCTGGCGATCGTCGACACGGTGCGCGATGGCGACCCGTTCACCCTCGAAAATGCCCGGCGCCTGGATGCGATCGCGTGGCGCGTGCTGGCGCTCGAGGTGCTGCGTTTCGTCGTCGCGGCGATCGCGTCGGCGGTGTGGGAAGAGGGACGGATCGACGGCTTCTCGATCGCGTCGTGGTTCGCGGTGCTGCTGCTGTTCGTGCTGTCGGGCGTGTTCGCCCAGGGCGCGCGCATGCGCGCCGACCTCGAAGGAACCGTCTGACATGGGTGCCGTCTGATATGGCCATCGTGGTCCGCCTCGACGATCAACTGCACGTGCGCCGCATGACGCTCACCGAGCTCGCCGCGCGCATCGACATCACCCTGGCC
>JAQGOI010000138.1 GCA_028293685.1 Lysobacteraceae bacterium
CGTACGTCCCGTTGGGCCAGGTCTACGGTGCCGAGCCTTCGGCCCGCAGGTAGAAGGAGTGGTTCGACGGACCCGACGAATAATGCACGTCGAGGGAGCCGACCCCGCTCTACCACCAGTTCACCGAGCCGCCCGCGCCTTCGAGTTGCGGGTTGTACATGTAGCGGAACGCCTTGCTGTAGCCCGGGTTGCTGAGATACAGCATTTCGCCGATCTCGTAATCCGGCTGATCCTTCGGGGAGTTGACGGCGAACTCGACCATGGTGCCGACGATGTCGGAGTTCGATTCGTTCAAGCCCCCCGAGTCACCGGAGTAGGTCAGGTTGGCGGGACGGCTGGTCACGCCGTGGCTCATTTCGTGGCCGGCCACGTCGAGGTTGACGAGCGGCCCGTAGGTGACGCCGTCGCCGTCGCCGAAGGTCATGCAGAAGCACGCATCGGACCAGAACGCATTGACGTAGTTGCGGCCGTAATGGACCTTGCTCAGGGCACCCTTGCCGTCATTGGCGATACCGTTGCGGCCGAAGGCGTTCTTGTAGTAATCCCAGGTCGCGGCGACGCCAAAATGGGCATCGGTCGCGGCGGAGGCGCGGTCGGAGTTGAGCCCCGAACCCCAGACGTTGTCGGCGTCGCTGAAGATCGCGCCGGTCCCGTTTGTGCTGCCGTTCAAATCGGTGGTGTAGCCGCCACCGCGGCTCAGGTCCTTCATCTGGTACCCGGTGGTCGAAGTGCACTTGGTGGTGCCAATCGATTCCGCCCCGTCATAGAGCGTGTTGCCGGTGCCCACCGCGGCGGTGCCGGTGCAGATCGTTGCACCGCCGGGCTTGCCGGTTTCGATCGTGTCCCACTTGTCCATCAGGCGGCCGGTCCGGGCATCGACGATGTAGTGCATGTCGGTCGGCGTCTGGTCCGCCTTCAATCCGGCGAACACCACTTCGTGCGCCAGGGTCGGCGCAACGTTCCGGGCATAGATCACCAGGCGCGACGTCGGCGTGCCGGTGAACCCGGTACCGAAGCGCGAACCCGCCTCGACGATCGCCTGGTTGGCGCTGATGGTCGGAGTGATGTCCGGACGGCCGGTGGTCTTCAGGGTGAGGCTGGTCGCCAGCAGTTGGCCGTTGCGCGAATGCACCACGATGTCGCCACCCAGAACGGGCAGGCCGCGGTAGGTGCGGTCGAAGCGGACGTGTTCAGTGCCATTGCGATCGACAATGGTGTCCTTGGCGATGAAACGATCGGCGTCGGCCCGCTTGGTCGTGGCCGCATGGGTGTCGATCAGACCGAGCGCGCGCAGGGCGGCCGGGGATTGCGAAGAAGCCGCGGCGAAGGCCGAAACGGGCAGTGCAAGCGCGGTCACAACCGCCATGCTGAGAAGGCGAGTCTGCAAAGTCATTCCTGAAGTCCCCTGGAGTGTTGGCAAAATGGGCCGGTGCGGCCGGCTGAAGTGAGAACACCTCGTTGCATGGCAGGAGGTCAACCGGCGGCGTCGGATACAGGGACTTACCGGGCGAGCGGCAGTAAGTCAGGCGGCCGCAGGGCTGTCATGTTGCGGCGCGTCAATACGGTTCAGCTATCTGACCTGTGCTTGGGTAGTGTGATGGGCGCCTCGCTTTGAAAGACGATCTGAACACGGAGATGGTGCGTTGCACAACGAAACACCAGACGTGGTGATCATTGGGGGAGGCGTCATCGGACTGGCGTGCGGGCTGGCGCTGCAGCATGCAGGGCGCCAGGTCACGGTGCTCGAAGCGGGCGTAGCCGGCTGTGGCAGCTCGCATGGCAATTGCGGAACCATCACTCCCAGCCACGCCATGCCGCTGGCCGGACCAGGGACGGTCGCCCGCGCAGTGCGCTGGATGCTGACGCCCGACGCGCCGCTCTATGTGCGGCCGCGGCTGGATCCACTGCTCTGGGCGTGGTTGTTGCAGTTGGCTGGGCGCTGCAACACGACGGACTGGTTGGACGCTGGAAAGGCGAAGGCCGCCATCCTGATGGCGTCACGGCAACAGCTGTCCGACTGGATCGCCCGGTACCAGCTCGATTGCGAATTCGCCGCGATCGGCACCGACCATGTCTTTCGCAGCGAAGCTGCCCTGGTCGCGTTCGATCGGGACTTGCCCGTATTGGCCGACCTCGGCATCGCCAGCGAGCACATCGGCGGTCCCCACTACCTGCTCCAGGAGCCTTCGGTGCGTGAAGGCGTTGTCGGCGCGGTGCATTTTCCGGGGGACGCCAGCCTGCGCCCGGACCGGTTCGTTGCCGAACTCGCGCGGGCACTGCGGGAGGAGGGCGGGCGCATCGTCGAGCATTGCCCGGTCGATGGCGTCAGCGGCCGCGGTGACGCCATGCGCGTGCATGCGGCCGGTGCAACGTACGAGGCTCGCGACGTCGTGCTCGCGGTTGGCGCGTGGAGCCCGCGCCTGGGGCGGGCGTTGCTGCCGGGACTGGACGTGCTGCGCAGGGTCATGCAGCCGGGCAAGGGCTACTCGATCACCTACGACCGCCCCGTGCTTACCCCGCGGCGCCCGCTGGTGCTGCACGAACGCAGCGTGTGCGTCACCAGCTGGGAACATGGGTTCCGCCTGGGCAGCACGATGGAGTTTTCCGGGTACGACGCGTCGCTCAACCGGCGCAGGCTGGACGCGCTGGAACGTGGCGCGCGCGAGTACCTGCGCGAGCCGACGGGTGCGACAGTCACCGAGGAATGGTATGGCTGGCGTCCCATGACCAGTGACGATCTGCCGATCATCGGGGCGGTTCCCGGACAGCCGCATCTGTGGCTGGCGACAGGCCATGGCATGCTCGGTGTCAGCATGAGCGCCACCACGGCAGAATTGATCGCCCACCTCATCACCGGTCGCGCGCCGCCGATCGATCCGGCGCCTTATCGACTCGAACGGTTCCCGGCGTGACCAGCGACTTCGACCTCGTCGTCCTGGGTGGCGGTTCCGGTGGCCTTGCGGCAGCATTTCGAGCGGCGAGCCACGGTGCCCGCGTCGCGCTGATCGCGGAAGGCCCGCTGGGCGGAACGTGCGTCAATGTCGGTTGCGTACCCAAAAAGGCGATGTGGCTGGCCGCCGATCTGTCGCACCGGATCCAGCTGGCGCGGGAACTGGGCTTCGATCTTCCGGCAGCGCCTGTCACCCTGGACTGGCCGACGTTCATTACGCATCGCGAGCGGTACATCGCCAATATCCACACCAGTTACCAGCAACGTCTGGATGCCGCCGGCATCGCCGTGTTGCCGCTGCGCGGCCGGTTGATGCCCGAAGGACGGATCCAGTGCAACGACGGTGTGCGCGTGGCCGCGCCGGCGATCGTGATCGCGACCGGCGGCCGACCCCGCCGTCCGCTTATCCCAGGCGTGGAGCTGGGCATCGATTCGGACGGTTTCTTTGGTTTGCGCGCAGCGCCCGCACGGGTGGCGGTCATCGGCGCGGGATACATCGCCGTGGAACTGGCGGGCGTGCTGCAGTCGCTGGGCAGCAGGGTCGACGTCTTCGTGCGTAAGCGTCGCCTGCTGGAAAGTTTCGACGAAGACCTGGGCGCGCAACTGGTGGAAGACCAGCGGCAGCATGGCATCCATTGCCATTTCAACTACACGCTGGCCTCGTTGCACGCAGGCCAGGCCGGGCAGGTTGTGTTGCGCGACACCCACAACCGCGACACGGAGCCGTTCGATGCCGTGATCCTGGCCACCGGACGCGTGCCCAACAGCGACGACATGGGGCTGGAAGATGCGGGTGTGGCGCTGGATGCAGCCGGGCGCATCGTGGTCGATGCACTGCAGGCCACCACCGTGCAGGGCGTCTATGCCATCGGCGACGTGGCATCGGACATCGCGCTGACGCCGGTGGCCATCGCCGCCGCGCGTCGCTTGATGGATCGCCTGTTCGGTGGCCAGCCCGAGGCGAAACTGGACTACGCCGACATCGCTACGGTCGTGTTTTCGCATCCGCCCATCGGCAAGGTGGGCTTGACCGAAACCGAGGCGCGACTGCAGTTCGGCGATGCCGTCCGCGTCTATCGCTCCAGCTTCCGGCCGATGCTGCATGCGCTGGCCGAATCGCCGCAGCGCAGCCTGTTCAAGCTGGTGTGCGTTGGCGACGACGAACGTGTTGTCGGCATCCACCTGCTGGGCGAAAGTGCCGATGAAATCCTGCAGGGGTTCGCGGTGGCGCTGAAGCGTGGCCTGCACAAGCGCGACCTGGACGACACCGTCGCGATCCATCCGACGTCCGCCGAGGAACTGGTGCTGATGCGATGAGCGGCGACGATACCTTTACATTGCAGCGCGGCACCGCGCCATTGCTGGTCAGCCTGCCGCACGACGGCAGCGTGATTCCCGGGCAACTGGCGTCACGGATGGAACCATCCGCGCGAACGGCCCCCGACACCGACTGGCACGTCGCCCGCCTGTACGCTGTCGCGCGCGATCTTGGTGCGAGCGTGCTGATCCCGCGCCATTCGCGCTACGTCGTCGATCTGAACCGTCCGCCGGACGACGTTTCGCTGTATCCCGGACAGAACACCACCGGACTGTGCCCGATCGTGCAGTTCAGCGGCGCGCCGATCTATCGCGATGGCGAGCAGCCGTCGTCCCATGAGATCCAGGAGCGCATCGATCGTTACTGGCGCCCTTATCACGCTGCACTGGCTGCCGAACTGCAGCGGTTGCGCGCCATGCACGGCCGCGCCGTATTGTGGGAAGGCCATTCCATCCGCGGCGAGTGTCCGTTCCTGTTCGACGGCCGATTGCCCGACCTCAACCTGGGCACCGCCAGTGGCGCCAGTTGTTCGCCGTCGTTGCAGGCCGCCCTTGAATCAGTGCTGGCCGCGCAGGACGCCTGCGATTTCGTCGCCAACGGACGCTTCAAGGGCGGCTACATTACCCGGCACTACGGCGATCCAGCGCACGGCATCGATGCCGTGCAGCTGGAGATCAGCCAGCGCATCTACATGGATGAAGAGACGTTTGTCTTCGACGAGGCAAAAGCCGGGAGCGTTCAGGGCGTGATTCGCGATCTGCTTCGGGCCGCGCTGTTGTGGGAGCGGCTTTAGCCGCGAGCTCTTTCCGGTCGCGCAACTGCAAACAGCTCGCGGCTAGAGCCGCTTCCACAAAAGCCCCCTAAAGCTAGACCTCCAGAGACGCCAGAACGCCTTTCTCCTCCAGCCATGCGCGACGAACGCCGCCGCGCTTCTTGGCCAGCAGCATGTCCATCAGCGAACGGGTGCCACTGTCGTCCTCGATGGTCAGCTGCACCAGCCTGCGCGTGTCGGGGTGGATGGTCGATTCGCGCAACTGCTGCGGGTTCATTTCGCCCAGGCCCTTGAATCGCATCACGTTGACCGCGCCGGACAAACCTTTCTTGCGGTCGCCCTTCTCGCGCTCGATGCGCTCGAGCAGCAGGCGTTTTTCTTCCTCGTCCAGCGCATAGAACACCTGCTTGCCGACATCGACGCGGAACAGCGGTGGCATGGCGACGAAGATGTTGCCGGCGTCGACCAGCCTCGGGAAGTGTTTCAGGAACAACGCCGTCAACAGCGTCGCGATATGCAGGCCGTCGGAATCGGCGTCGGCCAGGATGATCACCTTGCCGTAGCGCAGTCCGCTGATGTCGTCCTTGCCCGGATCGCAACCGATGGCGACGGCAAGATCGTGCACTTCGGTCGAGGCGAGCACGCTTCCCGACGCGACTTCCCAGGTGTTGAGGATCTTTCCGCGCAGCGGCAGGATCGCCTGGAACTCCTTGTCGCGGGCCTGGCGCGCACTGCCGCCGGCCGAATCGCCTTCGACCAGGAACAGCTCGGTGCGCGAGAGATCCTGCGAGATGCAGTCGGCGAGTTTTCCGGGCAGGGCCGGACCCTGCGTGACTTTCTTGCGGGTGATCTGCTTTTCGGTCTTCAGCCGCGCGCTGGCGCGTTCGATCGCCAGTTGCGCGATTTTTTCGCCCTGCTCGGTGTGCTGGTTCAGCCACAGCGAAAACGCATCGTGCGCGGCGCTTTCGACGAAGCCCGCCGCCTGGCGCGACGACAGGCGCTCCTTGGTCTGCCCACTGAATTGCGGATCGGTCATCTTGATCGAGAGCACGAAGGCGATGCGGTCCCAGACGTCTTCGGGCGCCAGCTTGACGCCACGCGGCAGCAGGTTGCGGAAGTCACAGAATTCACGCAACGCATCGGTGAAGCCGGTGCGCAGGCCGTTGACATGCGTGCCGTGTTGCGCCGTCGGGATAAGGTTGACGTAGCTTTCCTGGATCAGGTCGCCGTCGGGCACCCACGCGACCGCCCACTCGACGATTTCGGTGTCCTTGGATAGTTTTCCGGTAAACAGCTCCGGCGGCAGCAGGTCGGTCCCCGCCAGTTCGCCCTTGAGGTAGTCCCGCAGACCGTCTTCATAACGCCACTCATCGCGTTCGCCGCTGGCTTCGTCATGCAGGCGAACCGTCAGGCCCGGACACAGCACAGCCTTGGCCCGCAACAGGTGCCTGAGTGCGCGCAGGTTGAATTTGACGGTGTCGAAATACCCGGCTTCGGGCCAGAAGCGCAGGCGCGTGCCGGTATTTTTCCTGCCGACGCTACCGACGATGTCCAGCGCCGAAGTCGGCGCGCCGTGGGCAAATGTCATCCGGTATTCGTTGCCGTCGCGGCGGATGTGCACATCCACGCGCGACGACAACGCATTGACCACGCTGACGCCGACGCCGTGCAGGCCGCCGGAGAACGTGTAATTCCTGTTGTTGAATTTTCCGCCCGCATGCAGGCGGGTCATGATCAGTTCGATTCCCGGGATTTTTTCCTCGGGATGGATGTCGACGGGCATGCCACGGCCGTCGTCGCTGACTTCGCAACTGCCGTCCGCGGGCAGGGTGACTTCGATGTTCCGGGCGTATCCGGCCAGCGCTTCGTCGACCGCGTTGTCGATGACTTCCTGTGCCAGATGGTTGGGACGGGTGGTGTCGGTGTACATGCCGGGGCGGCGCTTGACCGGATCCAGGCCGGAAAGCACCTCGATATCGGCCGCGTTGTAACGGGAATTCATGCGTATCGATCAACGGGTAGGAAGCCTGGCGGAATTGTCGCGTATTCGCCCCACGACCGTGGCTGGTCGCATCGCGGTGGGCGGGATTGACCATGCTCGAGGCGCTCATATCCGGGGCATTGCCCGGGATTGGTCGCCGCCCGGGTCGCCACCCGCTAGAATGCGGGTTTCCAGCCACGCCGCGCCCATGACATCTTCTGGTTCAGCCACTGCGCTCGTATTCGTCACCGGTGGCGTGGTGTCCTCGCTCGGCAAGGGCATCGCCGCCGCCTCGCTGGCGGCCATCCTCGAATCGCGCGGGCTGCGCGTGACGATGATGAAGCTCGACCCCTACATCAACGTCGACCCGGGCACGATGAGCCCGTTCCAGCATGGCGAGGTCTACGTCACCGATGATGGTGCCGAGACCGACCTGGACCTGGGACATTACGAACGTTTCCTGCGCACGCGCCTGTCGGGCAAGAACTCGATCACGACCGGCAAGATCTACGAGTCGGTGATCCGCAAGGAACGCCGTGGCGATTACCTCGGCGGCACGGTGCAGGTGATCCCGCACGTCACGGACGAGATCAAGCGCTGCATCGATGACGCCACCAACGGCTTCGACGTCGGGCTCGTCGAGATCGGCGGCACGGTCGGCGACATCGAGTCGCTGCCATTCCTGGAAGCGATCCGACAGATCCGCACAGAACGCGGCCTGCACAAGGCGTTGTTCATGCACCTGACGCTGGTGCCCTTCATCGCCGCGGCCGGCGAGCTGAAAACCAAGCCGACGCAGCACTCCGTCAAGGAGCTGCGCTCGATCGGCATCCAGCCCGACATCCTGTTGTGCCGCAGCGAGCAGCCGTTGCCCGACAGCGACCGCCGCAAGATCGCCTCGTTCACCAACGTGCCTGAAAAGGCGGTGATTTCAGCGGTGGACCTGGACAACATCTACAAGATTCCGATGTGGTTCCACCATCAGGGGCTCGACCAGCTCGTGGTCGACCAACTGCAGCTTGCCCCCACGCCCGAGGCCGACCTGTCTGAATGGGAAGCGGTCGTCGATGCCTCCGAGCATCCTGTCGATGAAGTGACGATCGCTGTCGTCGGCAAGTACATCGACCACCAGGACGCATACAAATCCCTGGCCGAAGCGCTCAAGCACGGTGGCATCCGCCAGCGCACGCGGATCAAGCTCAAGTGGCTCGAGTCGCAGGACATCCGCCGTGATCGTGGCAGTGCGCTGGAAGGTGTCGACGGCATTCTCGTGCCGGGCGGGTTCGGTGACCGTGGCTTCGAAGGCAAGGTGCTGACGGCGCAATACGCACGCGAACATGGCATCCCGTACTTTGGTATCTGCTACGGCATGCAGGCGGCGGTCGTCGACTACGCGCGCAACGTCGCCGGGCTCACCGATGCCAACAGCACCGAGAACGATCGGCAGACATCCAATCCCGTGATCGGCCTGATCACCGAATGGCGCACGGCCGCCGGCGACGTCGAGCGGCGCAGTGAAACCAGCGATCTTGGTGGAACGATGCGGCTCGGTTTGCAGGATCAGCGGATCAAGCCCGGAACGCTCGCGCACGAGCTGTACGGCAAGGATGTCGTTGGCGAGCGCCATCGCCATCGCTACGAGTTCAACAACCGCTATCGCACCCAGCTGGAGGACGCCGGCCTGGTCATCAGCGCCAAGTCTATGGACGACCTGCTGGTGGAGATGATCGAGCTGCCGCGCTCCCAGCATCCGTGGTTCCTGGCGTGCCAGGCGCATCCGGAGTTTTTATCGACGCCGCGCGACGGGCATCCGTTGTTCATCGGTTTCATCCGCGCCGCGCGCGAACACAAGGCGCAGGCGGGTGGTCGATTGCTGAAGGAGGCGACGGCGTGATTGCTCCTACAGGGGTTTGGGAATGAACCTCTGCGGATTCGAGGTCGGCCTCGACAAACCGTTTTTCCTGATCGCCGGCCCGTGCGTCATCGAGTCCATGCAGTTGCAACTCGATACCGCTGGTGCCCTGAAGGAAATCACGGGAAAACTCGGCATTCCTTTCATCTTCAAGTCGAGTTTCGACAAGGCAAACCGCACGTCCGGCACCAGCTTTCGTGGACCCGGCGTGGAGGAAGGCCTGAAGGTCCTGGCTGAAGTCAAACGCCAGCTCGGCGTGCCGGTATTGACCGATGTCCACGAATACACGCCGATGGACGAAGTCGCCGCGGTCGTCGATGTGTTGCAGACGCCGGCATTCCTGTGCCGGCAGACGGACTTCATCCAGAAGGTCGCCAGTGCCGGCCGTCCGGTGAACATCAAGAAAGGCCAGTTCCTGTCGCCGTGGGAAATGAAGCACGTCTCGGCCAAGGC
>JAQGOI010000158.1 GCA_028293685.1 Lysobacteraceae bacterium
ACGCAACGCCTCGTCGCGGAAGCAGCGCGCGATCTGGTAGTAGCGATCAAAGCCGGCGACCATCAGGATCTGCTTGAACAGCTGCGGCGACTGCGGCAATGCGTAGAACTCGCCGGGATGCATGCGGGCCGGAACGAGAAAATCCCGCGCGCCTTCGGGCGTGGCCTTGGTCAGGATCGGGGTCTCGATGTCCTGGAAACCGCGCGCGTCCAGCCAGCGACGCAGTGCCTGCACCAGCTTGATGCGGGTGCGCATCATCTGTTGCATCTTCGGCGTGCGCAGATCCAGGTAACGGTACTTCAGGCGCGTTTCCTCGCCCGGATTCTCGTGCGCATGGAACGGCAGCGGCTCGGCCTTGTTGAGGATTTCAATCCGCGACGCAACCACCTCGACCTGGCCGGTCGGGATTTTCGGATTGACCGACTGGCGCTGCCGCACCAAGCCGGTGACGCGCAGGCAGTCCTCGTATCCGACGTTCGCAGCCGTCGCCACGACATCGGCATTGCCCTCAACACCGGCTTGCTGTTCGGCCACGATCTGGACGATGCCTTCGTGATCGCGCAGGTCGATGAAACACAACCCGCCCAGATCGCGGGCGACATCGGCCCAGCCGCACAGGGTCACGGTCTGGCCGATCAGTGCCGCATCGATCAGGCCGCAGAAATGGGTACGCATCGAGGAACTCCGCAAACAGCCCCGGCCGCGCCGGAAAGCCCGCTAGTTTAGCGGCTGGGTCGCAGCCGGCGGATCAGGCGGCTCCGCTGGCGGGCTTGGATACCGTGGCGGGCTCGGCCTTCGCTGGCGTTTTGGGCGTTGCGTCCGCCTTGCCGTCGCCGGCTTTTGCCTCGGCCGGCTTGGCTGCCGCAGCGGGCGCATCGGCCTTCGTGTCGCTGCTCGCAGCGGCGACTTCGGGCTTTTCGCTGAGGTTGCGCTTCTTGTCGCCGTCCTTCTTGAAATCGGTCTCGTACCAGCCGCTGCCCGACAACCGGAAGCTGGGCGCGGTCAGCTGGCGCTTGATGGCGTCGACCCCGCAAACCGGGCACGCGGACGGATCGGGGTCGGACAGTTTCTGCAGGCGGTCGAAGTGATGGCCGCAGGCGGAACAGGCAAAGGCGTAGATCGGCATGGTGATCAGGATGCTTGGAGAGCTGGGCGTCAGTGTGAGGCCTGCGTGGGCGCTTTCAACCCGGCGATGGGCTGCTCACGGCCCATGCTTGCTTCCGCTCAGGCAGCCACGTCGTACAACGCCAGCAATTCGCGCTCCGCCACATCGAGCTGGGCACGCAATTCAGATTGCTGTTTGGCCAGGGATACGGCCCGGGTGCCGCCTTGCAAATACAGCCCCGGATCAGCAATTTCCGCCTCAACTTGCGTGATCAGGGCTTCAAGTTCGGCCACGCGCGCTTCGGCCTTGGCCAGCTTGTGCGGATTGACCCGCACCGCCGGCTTGGCGCTCACGGGCGGCGCGACGATCGCAGCCGGTTTCACCGGCTTTTCGGCCTTGCCCGAATCGGCGCCGGGCCTGGACCGCAACCACGCGGCGTACTGATCGAGGTCGCCGTCGAATGGCTCGACCCGCCCGTCAGCGACCCGCCAGAACGTCTCGCATACGAGGCCGATCAGATGGCGGTCATGCGAAACCATGACGATCGCGCCTTCGAAGATCGACAACGCCTCCGCCAGCGCCTCGCGCATTTCCAGGTCGAGGTGGTTGGTGGGCTCGTCGAGCAGCAACACGTTTGGCTGCAGCCACGCGATCAAGGCCAGCGCAAGTCGCGCGCGTTCGCCACCGGAAAACCCATTGATGCTTTCGAACGCGCGGTCGCCGGCGAAGTTCCACTTGCCGAGGAAGTCGCGGAACGCCTGGGTCGAACCATTCGGCGTCAATTCGCGCAGGTGGTCGATCGCGGACGTGCCGGACTTCAGCGACTCCACCGTGTGCTGGGCGAAATAACCGATGCGCAGATCCGGGTGCGCGTTGCGTTCGCCGGTCAATGGCGCGAGTTCTCCGACCAGCGTCTTCACCAGCGTGGACTTCCCGGCGCCGTTGATCCCGAGCAGGCCAACGCGGTCGCCGGCCTCGAGGCCGAAGTTGACGCCGTGGAGGATCGCGATCGCCGGCTCCCCGGCCTTGGCGGCCCCATATCCACAATCCATATGGCTCAGGCGCAACAGGGAGTTCGGCAACTTCAGCGGTTGCGGGAAATCGATCCGCACCTCGCGCTCGGCGCGCACGGCTTCGGTACCGGTCATCTTGGCCAGGCGCTTGACCCGCGACTGCGCTTGCTTGGCCTTCGCCGCGCTGGCCTTGAAGCGGTCGATGAAGCTCTGCAGGTGCGCGCGCTCGGCCTGCGCCTTTTCGTGCGTGATCTGCTGCAGGCGCAACTGCTCGGAACGCTGGCGTTCGAACGCGGTGTAGTCGCCGGCGTACAACTTGGCCTTGCCGCCATGCAGGTGCAGCGTGTGCGTACAGACGTTGTCGAGGAATTCGCGATCATGCGAGATCAGCAGCAGCGTCCCGGGGTATTTCAGGAGCCACTGTTCCAGCCAGAGCACCGCGTCGAGATCAAGGTGGTTGGTGGGCTCGTCGAGCAGCAACAAATCCGATGGCGTCATCAGCGCGCGTGCCAGGTTAAGGCGCACCCGCCAACCGCCGGAAAACGTGCTGACCGCGCGCGAATGCGTTTCGGCCGGGAATCCGAGCCCATGCAGCAGCTTGCCGGCCCGCGCGCTGGCGTCGTAACCGCCGACTTCCTCCAGCCGGTGGTGCGCCTCGGCGACCGCTTCCCAGTCTTCATTGGCGAAGGCATTGGCCTCGGCCTGCAATGCCGCGTGCACCACGGCGTCCCCGGCCAGGACGAAGTCGATCGCGGCATCGGGCAACGACGGCATTTCCTGGGCGATGCTGGCGATGCGCACACGGCCGGACAGGTCCAGGTCGCCACGATCGGCTTCAATCTCGCTGCGGACCGCCGCGAACAGCGAAGACTTGCCGGTGCCGTTGCGCCCGACCACGCCCACGCGCCACCCGGCCTGCAGGGTCAGGTCGACATCGGACAGCAGCAGGCGTTCGCCCCGGCGCAGCGCGAAATTGCGAAAAGAGATCATCGGG
>JAQGOI010000114.1 GCA_028293685.1 Lysobacteraceae bacterium
CCGGATGAAGTGCGCGAGACTAGCATGCGTGCCGGTGGCTTCAGCCGCCTGCGCGCAAGCCAGCGATGCACGCCATGGCTGGCCCACAAAAAAGCCCCGCCGAAGCGGGGCTTTTTGTCGGGGCGGATCAGTAACCGAGGATCTGCGAGATCAGACCCGTGGCGGTCGAGATCAGGAGATAGCGGCCGTTGTCCGGCTGCACCCAGCGGTAGCCGCGCGGCGGCGGGGCCAGGTTGTAGGCGCGGTAGTCCTGGACGTAATAGCGCGACTCCCGGTAGATCGCCGGCACGCGCTGGCCGCGTTCGAACTTGTGCTGGCCCAGATGCAGGCCGTTGTCGTGGTGGACGCGATGGCCATAGGCGTAACGATGGCTGCGCGCATAGCGGTGGTGGTTGCCGCCGTCGCCGCGGTCGCTGCGGTCATCACCACGATCGCCGCGATCGTTCTTGTCGTGGCCATTGGAATGCCCGCGTCCGCCACCGCCATGGCCAGGCTCGGCAGAAACGGTCGGCGACAGCAGCGCCGTGGACAGCAGCAACGAAACCGAAGCGGCCAGCAGAAGACTTTTCATGGTGAATCCTCAGGGTGAGCAGGAGTACGCGTCGATGCTAGTCGGCACTCGATGAACAGGCCTGCACACTCACCCACCGACCTGACTTGGCGTTCAGGCTCAGCCTCCAGGGCGGCGGCCCGGCTTCACGTGAAGCCGAACGGGCTATTTCACCGGAATCATCAAATGCTGATAGGGAGTGCCTGGCCACATCACATATGGCATGGACGTATCCGGGTCGGGTTGTGACGGATACATCGCGTAGAAGCCGGCATCGGCTCCGACGACCATCACGTGCGCTCCGGTCTTGACCCAATGGTTGCCCGCCATCGGCTGCGTTGCATACGGGTCGGTGTTGCTGGCATCGGTACCGCCGCTGAGCATGTACATGAGGCCGACCTTGCCGCTTGGCGGCGTCTGATGCCCCATCCACGCACCGGCCCATGCCAGCGCGGCCTGGTCCATGCACATCGGATCCGGCCCTGGCGTGGTCGGGTTGTCGGCCATGCAGGTGAAGCCGTTGCTGCCTGGTCGAACCGTACGCATGGTGCCATCGGCATTGGGCGCGACGATGGCTGCCCCGGCACTGACCTTTGCAGGCGCCGCGCGCTGGGCACTCGCTATGAGCTGCCGATCGTTGACGGATGCGCCGGTACCTTTGGGCGGTTGCGCCGACGCACCGGCGGCGAGATAACCAGCGCTCGCTGCGAGCGCCATTGAGGCTGTCAGAAGCTTGGTCGAAGTACGCATGGTCTGGCTCCAGAAGTGATGGCCGCCTGCCGCATACATGGCGGGTGTCCAATCCAACGCAGCCCCGCAAGAGTGGCGGTCACCGGTGATCGGGCCTGGCTGCCACGCGAGCAAATCAAAAAAATGAATGGGTCGAGAATGGCGCGCTGCCGACCTCACCACGTCTTTACCTCCGCGCTGCAATGGTCGGCCCGTTCATCCAAAGGAGACGACCCATGCAGATTCGACTCATCGCCAGTATCGCCCTTGTTTCCGCGTCACTGGTGGCGTGCACCACGCGACCGGTTGTCGTGAACACCCCGGGCCCCGGCACCACGACCATCCAGATGCCCGTGCCGGCGACACCCGACATCGCCCTGACGAATGCGGTGACGGCGTCGATCCAGTCTTCGTTGGGCAGCGACGCCGCCGGCGTCAGTGTCCGCGTCGAAGACGGCACCGTTTACCTGTCGGGCCACGTTGCGACGTCCGCGCTGCGTGACAAGGCCATTGCCGCCGCGCAAGGCACCGCCGGCGTCAAGGCGGTGGTTGCCACCGGGCTTGCCGTGACCTGACACGTGTCGCTTTTCCAGTGGGACGCACAGCGCCAGGCAAGGACCTGGCGTTGTGCGTTGTTGTGCCGAACGGTGCGGTGAGGCGCGCGCAACCGAAGCAGGCCGTCCGCTGACAGCGCGGCCACAGCGGCCGCGGCATCGTGGGATCTGATTTGGGTGCAGGAAGCAGGCACATGCGACATCCAGCGGAACCAGCACGCGGCCTGCCGTCGCCGGTAGATAGCGCATGACGCCGATACTTGCTGCCTTCGTCGCCGGTTCCGTGGCCGCTGGCGCCACCGCGGTGGGCACGGTGCCGGCAATGTTCGCCAGTCGCCTGGAGCGGCGCACGCAGGACACGCTGCTTGGATTCGGCGCCGGAGTGATGCTGGCGGCGAGCGCGTTCTCGCTGGTGCTGCCGGCGCTGCAGGAAGCAAGGCTGCATGGCGCGGGGCCCTGGCTTGCCGGGACAGTCGTCGGCATCTCCATCCTGCTCGGCGCGGCGCTGATCATGCTGCTGGATCGCGTGCTGCCGCACGAACACTTCATCAAGGGCCCCGAAGGCGGCTCACCGGCGCGGCTCAAGCGCACGTGGCTGTTCGTGTTCGCCATCTGCCTGCACAACCTGCCCGAGGGCCTGGCGATCGGCGTCGGCTACGGCGCCAGCAACGTCGCGCATGCCAAGGCGCTGGCCACCGGCATCGCCATTCAGGACCTGCCGGAGGGCCTGGTGGTGGCACTCGCCCTGCTGGCCGTCGGCTACGGCCGTGCCCGCGCGGTGCTGGTCGGCATGGTGTCCGGTGTCATCGAGCCGATCGGTGCATTGGCGGGTGCCAGCGTGGTCATCGCGCTGCCCTGGCTGCTGCCCTGCGGGCTCGGGTTTGCGGCAGGCGCGATGCTCTTCGTGGTCAGTCACGAAATCATTCCCGAGTCGCATCGGCAGGGACATGAAAACTTTGCGACCGCAGGATTGATGCTGGGATTCGTACTGATGATGCTGCTCGACACGGCGCTTGCCTAGGCGTGCATGCCACCATCGGCGGCACGCACGCCTTCCACTGCGCGTGTCAGCGGCGCTTGTCGGTCAGTGACGCTTGGCCTGTTCGGCAGTGGAGACATTGGCGCGCTTGCCCTGCGCACCGCCAGTCATTCCCAGGTTGACGCCGGTCTGCGGGTTGATGTCCGGATTCGAGCGCGTGCGCGCCGCCATCTTCTCCACGGCCGAACGCTCGGCCCCTGAAAGCTTCACCACCGGAATGCCATCGCCGCCATCCATGGCCAGGAACTGCTCGCGATCGGAAACGAATTCGAAATTCTCGTCGCTGTTCCACGAGCCGCGCATGTCGCCTTCGCCCTGCGAGGCGTTGACATACAGGTCGGCGAATTGCGGCAGCCCGGGGCGCTTGCCGGGCGGGAAGTTGGGTTCGATCGCGTACAACGCTTTCTCGAACGACTTCTGGTGCGAAATCTCCCGCGTCATCAGAAAACCAAGCGCTTCCTTGACGCCGGCATCGCCGGTGATGTTGATCAGCCGCTCGTAGATGATCTTCGCGCGCGCTTCGGCGGCGATATTCGAGCGCAGGTCCGCCGTCGGCTCGCCGATGCTGTCGATGTAGGCGGCACTCCACAGCTGTCCGCCGGAATTGGTCAGCGCAGGGCCACCGCCGTACAGAACCTGGGTGACGTGCGAATCGTTACCGGCACCCTGGAGGGAACGGAAGAGTTCTGCTTCCTGATTGACGCCTTCGGCCAACAGGCCCTTCGCGCCCTTGTTCAGCAGGCTGACGATAGTGCCGATGACTTCCAGGTGACTGAGTTCCTCGGTGGCGATGTCCAGCAGAAGGTCCTTGCGACCGGGGTCGTCCTCGGCCAGCGCCTGGGTGAAATAGCGCATGGCCGCGGCAAGTTCGCCTTGCGGACCGCCGAACTGCTCGAGCATGAGGTTGGCCAGCGCGGGATTGCTTTCCGAAACGCGAACGGAATATTGCAGACGCTTGTTGTGCGCAAACATAGGGAATGGTCCTCCAGTCAGAAACAGCAGGCATGGACGCAGCACCGAGGCGTGCTGTGATCGCTGGTGCGATCGTCGTCGACTATGCGCGCGCCCGAGTCAACTGGCCGCGAATGTTTGCGTAACTATTTGGTGAGACCATGTTTTTTTGTGAATGCGACAGAGCGGCTGCTGATGCAATTGCCGCTCAAATGCCGTCGTCGCGCCGCTGCGAATACCACAGCTGCAGATCGTGTCGCGAATGCAGCACGCCGCGTCCGCGCAGCGCGAACCGCACCAGCAGCCGCAGGTGTTCGCGCACCGAAAACGTGCGCAGTTTGCGCGCTGACGTCAACACCGGCCGACGCAGGATGACGAAGCGGCCGTGGCGCGACAATGCGCGGCTGAGCGCGACATCCTCGCCGGCGTAGTAGCGCTCATCGAAACCGCCGGCCGCCTCGAACGCCACCCGCGTGCAGAACAGGAAACAGCCCGGTGCGATGCCACTCATGCGAAACAGCCAACCCAGTACAGCGACGCTTGCACGTGTGTACAGCCTCGTGCGGCCGAGCAGGCGCACCTTCGCGCCGCCACCGGCTGCGCCAGCGTGCAGCGCCGACAACGCCGCCGCCAGCAGTAGCGCGTCGACGCGGGTGTCCGCGTCGACGAACACCAGCTGGCTCCCAAGGGCACGGCGCGCACCGGCATTACGCGCAGCGGCGATGTGCCGATAGCCGACCTCCAGCACGCGCGCGCCGTGGGCGCGGGCGATGTCGGCTGTGCTGTCGGTGGATGCATCACTGACGACGACGATTTCGTAATGCAGTTGCAACGCGCGTGCGGCGCTGTGCATCGCCTGCAGTGCAGGACCGAGCTCGCGTTGTTCATCGTGCGCGGGGACGATGAAGGAGATCACGGGTCGATCAACGCGGGCTGTCGGTGCCGGGCTCAGGCACCGACGCGACGGCGCTCGGCATCGATATCGCTGATTTCACGGACCTCGATGCAGCCGACGCGGCTCCACGGGAATTCGGCGGCAATGCGCACCGCGTCCTCGAGGCTCGCGGCCTGGATGCGGTTGAATCCACCCAGCAGTTCCTTCGTTTCGGCGAAGGGGCCGTCCACTACATCGGTGCGGCCGCCACGGATGCGTACCGAGCGGGCGCTGGCCGCGGTGTGCAATTGCTGGGATTCGAGCAGGCATCCCTGCGCGCGCAACGCGTCGGCGTGGATGAAACACTCGTGCATCATCCGGTCGTATTCACCCTCGGGGAGGGCCTGGACGAGGGCTTCGTCGGTGTGGACCAGGAGCAGGAATTGCATCGGCGTCGTTCCATGGGGAGCTCCGCAGTATGCCCCGGCGCCTGAAGGCCGGGCTGGGCAGGCGGCTTTGGGCGCCGATGTCGATTCGGGGGTTTGTCGTTCGTCGTCAGGATGAAAGCAGCGGATGGCCCGTTGCGACCCGGTGAAAACAGGGAGAACGCGATGCGATGCATGGTGATGGTCAAGGCGACGGCGGCTTCGGAAGCCGGCGCAATGCCCAGCGAGGAATTGCTGGCGCAGATGGGCAGATTCAACGAAGAGCTGGTGAAGGCAGGCGTCATGCTCGCCGGCGAGGGTCTGCATCCGAGCGCAAAAGGCGCGCGCGTTCGTTTTGCGGGCAAGCAGCGCACGGTCGTCGACGGGCCCTTCGCCGAGACCAAGGAGCTCGTCGCGGGCTTCTGGCTGTGGCAGGTGCGCTCCATGGACGAGGCCATCGAATGGGTCAAGCGCTGCCCCAATCCGATGCCTGGCGATTCGGAGATCGAGATCCGGCCGGTGTTCGAGGCCGAAGACTTCGGCGCGGAATACACGCCTGAATTACGCGACCAGGAAGAACGCCTGCGTGCCGAAATCGCCGCGCGCGGAGCGACGGGCTAGCAGCTACCCCACGGATGCCGCATCGGCGGCATGCGAACGACACTTCACCCACCAAGGACAACACCATGCAACTGGTTCCCTATCTTAATTTCGACGGCAACTGCGCCGAAGCCTTCGATTTCTACTGCAAGGCGCTCGGCGGCAGGATCACCGCGCGGATGACCTTCGGCGAGTCCCCGATGTGCGATCAGATGCCACCCGATTCGCGCGACAGGATCATGCATGCGCAGCTCGAGGCTGATGGTGCGCTGCTGATGGGCGCCGACGCTCCACCGCCGCATGCGCCGCCATCGGCCGGCACGACGCTCAACATCATGGTCGACAAGCCGGCGGATGCGGAACGCATTTTTGCCGCGTTGGCGGAAGGCGGCGAAGTGAAGATAGCGATGGCGGAAACGTTCTGGGCGCAACGCTGGGGCATGCTGGTCGATCGCTTCGGCAATCCATGGATGGTGAACTGCATGAAACCGCAGCCGGCCGCGTAGCCAGCGGCAACGCGTGCTCCACCCGCACTTGCGCCATCGCGGGAGTGATGCTGTGATCGGCCGTGATGACGGCCGACCACATCCACCGCGCCATCGAAGCCGTCTGGCGGATGGAGTCCGCACGTGTGGTCGGTGCGCTGGTGCGGATGATGCGCGATGTCGGACTGGCCGAGGAACTCGCCCAGGATGCGCTGGTCGCCGCACTGGAGCACTGGCCGCGCTCGGGTATTCCGGATAACCCGGCAGCCTGGCTGATGTCGACCGCGCGTCGCCGTGCGATCGATCGGCTGCGGCGCAGCAAGCGCTGGCAGCAGAAGCAGGCTGAGCTGGCATTCGAATTGCACAACGCCCGCGACGACGCAATCGCCGGCGACGACGGCGATCAGCCCATCGATGACGATGTGCTGCGATTGATCTTCATCGCCTGTCATCCGGTGCTGTCGCCGCAGGCGCAGGTGGCGCTGACCCTGCGCCTGCTCGGGGGCTTGGCGACAGACGAGATCGCGCGGGCCAACCTGGTCCCGGAGCCGACGATTGCCCAGCGCATCGTGCGCGCCAAACGCACGCTGGCCAATGCGCGCGTGCCATTCGAGGTGCCGCGCGGCGCGGATCTTGCCGCCCGGCTGTCGTCGGTGCTGGCGGTCGTCTACCTGATCTTCAACGAAGGGTATTCGGCTACCACTGGCGACAACTGGATGCGTCCCCGCTTGTGCGAGGAGGCCTTGCGCCTGGGGCGCGTGCTGGTGGCACTGGCGCCCGACCAGGCCGAAGTGCACGGATTGGCCGCACTGATGGAACTGCAGGCGTCGCGGATGCATGCGCGCACGTCGCCGTCCGGGGAGCCCATTCTTCTTCTCGATCAGGACCTGGCGCGCTGGGATCAGCTGTTGATACGCCGCGGGGTCGCCGCGCTCGATCGGGCGGCCGCGCTCGGCGGCGCGCACGGGCCCTATGCGCTGCAGGCCGCCATCGCCGCCTTTCATGCGCGCGCGATCGATGCGGCCGCTACCGACTGGTCGGGCATTGCGGCTGTGTACGACGAGCTTGCTGCGCAGACGGGTTCACCGGTGGTGGCGCTCAACCGCGCCGTTGCGATTGCAATGGCGCAGGGACCGGCGGTTGGATTGGCGTTGGTCGATGGATTGGGATCCGAGCCGGCATTGCAGCGCTATCACCTGCTTCCCAGCGTGCGTGGGGACCTGCTGCAGAAACTCGGACGGGTGGACGAAGCGGCGATCGAGTTCCAGCGTGCGGCGGCGCTTACCCGCAACGGCCGCGAGCGTGCGCTGTTGCTTGGCCGCGCCGCCGCCTGCGCTCCCGGCATGTAGGTTGGGCGATGGGCGGGTGGACGGGAACCTCCTGCACCGCGCTTTCATCGCCCAGCTGAGATGCTGGTGCCTGGAAAGAGCGCACCGGCGATTGCGTGCCTCGGGAGACCGCCGATCGTCACCACCCCACAAACCGATGCAGGCAGCAATGCGGCAGCCGGGGCGTCGGGTGCAATGGATGCTGCTTCGATCAAGCAATGGTTGTGGGCCTTCGCCGAGCAGACGCCCGAGCACGCCATCCTGCTGCTCGATCTGCGCTTCACCGTGCTATGGGCCAATCCCGGTGCCGGCCGCATTTTCGGCATCCCCCCGATGCAGATGACGGGTCAGCCGATGCACCGGTTTTTCACCCCGGAGGACATCGGACTGGGGATCCCTGAACACGAGATCGCGGTCGCGATCAGCGAAGGTTCGTCGGAGGACGATCGCTGGATGGCCCGTGGCGACGGCTCGCCGTTCTGGGCATCCGGCCGCACGGTTGCCTTGTCCGACGCGCATGGCGCAGTGACCGGCTTGCTGAAGATCCTGCGCAACCAGACCGAGATGAAGATGCGGATGAACACCTTCCGCAACCGGCTGATGGCGCTGGAGGAGATCGAGAACGCCCGTACGATCGCGCTGGCCACGCTGTCGCACGAACTGCGCAATCCGTTGTCTGCGCTCAACATGGCGGCGACGCTGATCGGTCGCATGGTCGATGACGCGCGGCTGCAGCATCCGGTTTCCATCCTCCAGCGCAACGTCGGCTACGTGACGCGCATGGTCGATGACCTCGAACAGGCCACGCGCATCCGCGTCGGCAAGCTGGCGCTGGCGGTCGAGCCGCTATGGCTGCACGAAGAACTCGATGCCGCGATCCAGACCGCACTGGCGCGCGCAGGGAACCCTGCACGCGAGGTGCAACTGCTGCTGCCGCCGGGACAGCTGATCAGCTTCGAGGCCGATCGGCTGCGCGTGCAGCAGGTGTTCGTCAACCTGATCGGCAATGCCATCAAGTTCACCGCGCAGGGTGGAAGCATCTGGATCAAGGGCACCACGGAAAGCCGGCATGTGGTGGTGCGCATCGAGGATGACGGCGAAGGGATTGCGCCGGACATGCTGGAAACCATCTTCAGCATGTTCACGCAGGTCCACCTGCCCGGCGAGCAGGCCGAGCAGGCCGGGTTGGGGATCGGACTGGCGCTGGTCAAGCGCATCGTCGAACTGCATGGCGGCAGCGTGCAGGCGAACAGCAACGGAATCGGCCTGGGCAGCCAGTTCACCGTGCGGTTGCCCTTGCGGCAGCCCCGCCATCCGGCGGCGGCCGCCTGAGCCGGACAGCCGATGTCAGGGCGTGTCGGCTGCGTCCGCGGGTATCTGCAGGTACGGTTCGACCGTACCCCGGATCTTCATCGTCATCGGCTGCCCGCGACGATCGCGCGCCCTGCCGGCGGCCACTCGGATCCAGCCCTCGCTGATGCAGTATTCCTCGACGTTGGTGCGCTCCTGCCCGTTGAAGCGGATGCCCACGCCGCGCTCCAGCAGGTCGGCGTCATGAAACGGGCTGCGGGGATCGAGCGACAGGCGGTCGGGAAGGTCGGTCATGGATTGGGTGCACGTGGAAACGGCGCACAGGATAAGGCGTTCGTCGCGGCCTCGCTCCTGCGGGCTGTCAGCGGCATTGGAACGCGGGCATCTGCCACCATTTCCAATCGATGAGCAGACCACCCACGCCGCCCGCTTCCCCTGTCGCCCCGGCGGATACCACGCTTGCGCCGGTCCAGCGGCCGCCGGCCGCACGCAGCGAAGCCCAGGTCGTTCGCGATCTGCTGCCGTTCCTCAAGCCGTTCACCGGGCGAATCGCACTGGCCCTGGCGCTGGTCATCGCCGGCAAGCTGACGAACCTGGCCGTGCCGATGCTGATGAAGAAGCTCGTCGACGGCCTGACCCTCGGCGCGTCGCACCTGGTGCTGGTCCTGCCGGTCGCGCTGCTCATCGCCTACGGCGCGTCGCGGTTGTCGGTGACGCTGTTCACCGAGTTGCGCCAGGTCGTGTTCGCCCGTGTGATGGCGCGGGTGTCGCGCAAGGTGACGTTGCAGGTGTTCCGCCATCTGCACGCGCTGTCGCTGCGCTTCCATCTGGCACGGCGCACCGGTGGCGTGGCGCGCGATGTCGAACGCGGTGGCAGCGCGATCTCCGACCTGCTCGACTGGACGCTGTACACGATTCTGCCGACGATCCTGGAAGTCGCGCTGGTGACCGCCGTGCTGGTGTGGGCGTACGACTGGGTGTTCGCCGCCATCACCCTGGTGACGCTCGCCGCGTACGTCGCGTTCACCTTTTCGATCACCGAATGGCGCACGCGCTATTACCGCGCATCGGTCGAGGCCGATACCCACGCCAACGAGCGCGCCGTCGATTCGCTGCTGAACTACGAGACGGTCAAATACTTCGGCAACGAGGAACACGAGGCGCGGCGCTACGACGAGAACCTCATCCACCTCGAAGACGCGCAGGTGATGTCGCGCAAGACGCTCGCGGTGCTCAACCTGGGCCAGACCTCGATCGTGGCGATCGGCGTGACCGCGATGATGTGGCGCGCGGCCGCGGGTGTCGTCGCCGGCACGATGACGATCGGCGATCTTGTGCTGGTCAATGCGTACCTGCTGCAGCTGTCGGCGCCCTTGAACCTGCTGGGCATGATGTACCGCGAGGTCAAGGCGGCGTTCACCAACCTGGAGCGTCTGTTCGGCCTGCTCGACGAGCGCCAGGACGTGCAGGACAGCGCCGGCGCGATCGTGCTGCACACCGAGCAGCCGCGCGTGAGTTTCGAGCACGTGCGTTTCGCCTACGACGTGCGGCGCGAAATCCTCCAGGACGTGAGCTTCACCATCCCGCCTGGCGGCAACGTCGCGGTGGTCGGGCACTCGGGCTCCGGCAAGTCGACGCTTGCGCGCCTGCTGTACCGGTTCTATGACGTCGACAGCGGCCAGATCGTGGTCACCGCGCGCGATGGCGTTCCCCGCGACATCCGCCACTACACGCAGGCATCGGTGCGCGCGGCCATCGCCATCGTTCCGCAGGACACGGTGCTGTTCAACGACACGATCTACTACAACATCCTCTACGGACGTCCCGCGGCGACGACCGCCGAAGTCGAGCAGGCGGCGCGCGCCGCGCACATCCACGACCTGATCGTGTCGCTCCCCGATGGCTACCAGTCGCAGGTTGGCGAACGCGGACTCAAGCTGTCAGGCGGCGAAAAGCAACGGGTCGCCATTGCGCGCGCGTTGTTGAAGAACCCCGCGATCCTGATTTTCGACGAAGCGACGTCGGCGCTCGATTCGCAATCGGAAAAAGCGATCCAGGCCGAGCTCAACCGCATTGCCGTCGGTCGCACCACGCTGACCATCGCGCATCGGCTGTCGACCGTAATGGACGCCGACGAAATCCTGGTGATGGACGCCGGCCGCATCGTCGAGCGCGGCAGCCACGCCCGCCTGCTGTCGCTGCAGGGCCATTACGCACAGATGTGGCGACTGCAACAGCAACAGCAACGGCTCGAGGTGGCGGCCACCTCGCCGTTGCCGGAAATTGCCGGCGACTGACGCCAGCCGACAGCGTCAGCGCAGGCGTGGATCGTCCTTGCGATCGACGTAGTTGATGACGAACGGGCCTGGGCCTTCGACCTGCACGATGGCACCGCCCTGCGTGCTGGCGGCGTGCTGCATGTGTGCGGGCAGCAGCGCATAGCCACCCGGGGCGAACGTGTGGGCATGTTCGGAGTCACCCGCACCCATC
>JAQGOI010000216.1 GCA_028293685.1 Lysobacteraceae bacterium
GGCGGGCGCGGCGCTGCCGAGCAGCAACTTCAGGTTTGCAGGTTGGACGAGGGAGTCTGACAGTGGAACGACGACAGCTTTCCAGCAATCCGGGCTCATGAGCCTGGGGAGCAGCGATCCCCGGGGAACCGCCGATGCATCGGGTGTGGCCGGGCCAGCGAAGAACCCGCACATCCAGTAGAAAACGCGGGATAGAACAATGCCGGCACCGGCATAACACACGGCCTCCGGAATTGAACGCTGCAACCGGCGCCTCACCAGCAGCAACGAGCCGGCCGTCGCGACAAATCCGACGAACGCGACTTCGTCGAGCAGTACGCCGAGGACTGCCGAGGCGGCCAGCAATCCAAATCGATTCGCACGGAGCCCGGTCGCGTAGCCCAGGTAGAGAACCGTAAGCAGTATCGGCATGAACCATAGCGATGCCAGTCCCCAGGCAAACACGATCGGGGCGTCCAGCGACAACAGCACCATGACCAACGCGATGGCGAGGGCTGTCTCACCTGCCGTGAAGCGACGCGGGCCATCGGACAGCGCCAGCATCATTAACGTGACCAACAACAACACCGCACTGGTCAATCCGAACAATCCCTCGATCGAAAAATCCATGTCGAAGAAGTGCGTGTGGAACAGAAGGATGAGCTTGTAGAACGGCTGGTTGGTTTCGCCTTGCTTGTCCTGCGAAAAGAAATCGAGCAGTGACATGTGCCCTTCGATATACCTGCCCAGAAAGCCGCCAAGGAACCGCCAGGCATCCGCCTCTGGCAGCGGCACCGTCGTCGCCAGTACATACGCATACGCATTGGCGATGATCATCGCGCAACACAACGTACATGCCGCAGGCCAGAAATATAGTCGGGCCCCGCTGAGAGCTTCTTTACCGGTCATGATGCATAGCCCTGGCAAAACGCCTGCCGCCACGATAATCGAATCATGGCTTCGCGTTTATCAGTTGGGTTGACCATGCTTCCCACGAGAGGTCATCAGACCACCCGCCTGGAATGTCAGCATTGGCCGTCGGCGACCCTTGTCCCCGCTTTTTGCGCGGGCAGGCGGGTTTTCGACAGCAATCGTGCATGACCTGCGCTTGTGGCTCGAATAGGTTGACTCTGTGCGACTGCATTGCGCGCAGCACCGGTTACGCAGTGCCGAGAGCAAGAGAGGACCAATGCATGGCCTGCGTCGGCTGAAGACAGGGTTCCCGTCGACGACTGGACCACGTCAGGAGGTGGCTGCGCATTCCACCGGGGGCTTGGCACCCCGAGTCTTTCGGGATTGCATGGTCGCGCGGCCAATCCGCCGTTATGGTCCCGACGACAAGTACACCGTCCCCCGCATTGCGCGAACCTGCGCTTACTTTCGCGCCAAGCCGTAGATCTGCAGGTGGATGGTGCCGTCAGGGTTCGTGCTGCGGGACACCGCGGCGTTGGACATCTCAGGCCCCGCGAGCATCGTGTAAAGGGTGAACCAGTCGTCGGCGGCGTCGACCGAGGGAAAATCCGCGCCGATCAGGCAGACAGATGAGCGGCAATGCGAATCGAACGACAGCGGCTTGGCATCGAGTTGGTCGATCTGCGGGGCGCTGCTGGCCGCCTCAAGCGCCTTTTGCTTTCGCGAGGCCCAAACCCCGTCGACAGGCTCGCTGTCGTAGCGCGATCGCAGCTTCTTTCTGCCGGCATCAACGAGCTTGGATATGTTTGCATTGTTGGCTGCCGCAAAGCCTCTTGGATCCTGCCTGAATATGGGCAGGGAGGTTGGTCGAGACGGTTGTGGCAAATCCGTGGCGACCGGCGTTACCGGAACCCCTGACGCTTCGTCTTCAACTGTAACGGCTGCCGGACTGGCATTGCTCCCGCGCAGGTGCGAATGCAGGGACCACCCTGAAAAAGCGGCAACCACAACAAGGATGATCGCGCCCATAACGACGTGAGTGGTCGATGCTTTGTCTTTCAAAAGATATGGCTCCTTGGACTCGTACCTGTAGTGCCCTCTTGGCCCAGGCCGCGCCCGCACGAGGCGTTGCATGCCTACGCCCGGGCACTGACCGATGGGGGCTGGTGGACCCCCATCGGGCAGATCAATGGGCAATCGGTGGATTTCAGACGGTCAGGTCCCGACGCCGTCCTCTGCCGACCATTGAAGGTCAAAGAAATTCAAGCTCACATGCGGCGGCAGCAAGCAGTTGATGCCGACGATATAGTTGCCAAGCGAGGTCGCACCCACGTTGGGATTATCGGCAACGGTGAAGCTGTCAAGACTGAGCGAATTTGCCGGGACCACAACGTTATGGGTCGCCGTATAGGCGTCGCCAAGGCCCAGACCCGGAGTGCCCGTCAGCAACGTACAAGAAACCGTGACGTCGGAAGCCGTCCCATTCGACATCGTATACATAAGGGCTGTCGGCTGTTGAGCCACCAAGCCACTGGGATCGGAATCATTCACGGTGAGGTGTAGGTTGCATGCGACTGCGATTGCGGCCGTGCCGACATTTTCCGCGCCAATGACACGGTTGCGTATCGTGTTGGTGACCCCTGGAGTGAACGCTTGGCAGAAGTTCACCGCATTGGCCACCATTTCATGGCCTGAATTTGCCGCACTGGAATCAGCCGAGTGAAACGCTGTTCCGATCGCAAGCGTGATCAATCCCATCTTGAGCATGTTCGTCATTTAAAGCCCCTTGAACCCCTGTGTGCGCGTGCTGGTGATACGCATGATCATGCGATTTCCGGGGGGCACGCGTTCCCCCGATCCAGCTATAAACGGGGAGGCGTCGGATTTCAGGCCACCTCTTGGCAGGCGTGGATGTTTCGATGCGCTTGCGGGCTGCTCCGTCGCATACGTGGCAGTGCTGCCGGAGTGACCTCAGCATCAATAAGGGATGCGTGCCTGGATCATCGACGGCGTCAACGGCCGCGGCATTGACCGGTGCTGCTATTCGCGGACGAGGGCGACAAGGATCGAAACGCTAGGGGGTTCAACCGCGCGCCGGTACAATTTCCCGTCGTCGGCGGAGATCGCGCTACATGAAACTCGGTTCACTCAAGCAGGGCGGCCGCGATGGCACCCTCATCGTGGTGTCGCGCGACCTGGCGCGTGCCGTGGAAGCCACCGGCATCGCGCCCACGCTGCAGCGCGCGCTGGAAGACTGGTCCAACCTGGCGTCGCGGCTCAACGCTCTGTACGAAGCATTGAATGACGGCAGCGCTGACGGCGCCTTCGACGTGGACATGGCGCAGTTGGCCGCTCCCTTGCCGCGTGCGTACGAGTTCGTCGATGGCAGCGCCTATCTGCCACACGTGGTGCGTGTGCGTCGCGCGCGCGGCGCCGAGGTCCCCGAGAGCTTCTACACCGATCCGCTGATGTACCAGGCGACCAGTGCGGGTTTCCTGGGGCCGCGCGATCCCGTGCGCGTGACGGAAGAGAGCTATGGGATCGACCTGGAGGCCGAAATCGTCGTGATCAGCGACGATGTCCCGATGGCGGTCACCCCCGAGCAGGCCGCAACGCATATCCAGCTGCTCGGACTCGTCAACGACATTTCATTGCGCAACCTGATCCCCGGGGAACTGGCCAAGGGTTTCGGTTTCCTGCAATCCAAGCCTCGCTCGACGTTGTCGCCGGTGTTCGTGACGCCGGACGAGCTGGGCGACGCGTGGCGCGGCAACAAGCTGCATCGGCCGCTGGTGACCCACATCAACGGCGTCTGGTTCGGCGCGCCGGAAGCCGGGGTGGACATGCAGTTCGATTTTGCGCAGCTGATGGCCCATGCCGCGCGCACCCGGCCGCTGGTCGCCGGGACGATCGTCGGCTCGGGCACGATCGCCAATGAAGATACGAGTCTGGGCGCGTCGTGCTTCGCCGAAAAACGCACGGTCGAAGCACTCGAGTTCGGCAAGCCGCGGACGCCTTTCATGCAGTTTGGCGATGTGGTCCGGATCGAGATGCTGGATGCGGCTGGCAACAGCATCTTCGGGGCGATCGAGCAGCGGATCGAGCGACAGGCGGCGCCTTGAAGCCCGGCGTGCCGGTCTGCACGACCGGCGGTCTTTCGCGCCGCGGCGCACCCGGCTAAGGTGGAGGCAAGAGTCCGCGCCAGTGCGCATTGGGAGTGAGGCAGTGGCGGCATGACCGATCGTCTGTGTCTGTTTTCCTATTGGCGCTCCAGCGCGGCGTATCGCGTGCGGATTGCCTTGAACCTCAAGAACCTGGCCTACGACATCGCGCCGGTGCATCTGCTGCACGACGAGCAGCATGCCGAGGACTATCGCGTCGCCAACCCGCAGCAACTGGTGCCAGTGCTGCAGCACGGCCATCGGATGCTGCGGCAGTCTCTGGCCATCCTCGAATACCTGGATGAAATGTGGCCCGAGCCGGCACTGCTGCCGGCCACGGCACGCGACCGCCAGCGCGTGCGCGCGTTGGCGCAGCTGGTCGCCTGCGACATCCATCCGCTCAACAACCTGCGCGTGCTGCGCTACTTCGAGCGCGACTGGGGGGTTCCGCAGGCCGAGCGGGATGTCTGGGTCAGTCACTGGATCAATGAAGGCTTTACCGCTTTCGAAGCCCTGCTGCAGGATCATCCCTCGACCGGCGCCTTCAGCGACGGCAACACGCCGACGATCGCCGATTGCTGTCTGATCCCGCAGGTGTACAACGCGCGGCGCTTCTCGGTCGACCTGGCGCCCTTTCCCACCATCATGCGGATCGAGGCGGCCTGCATGGAGCTGCCGGCATTCGATGCGGCGCGTCCGGAGCGTCAGCCCGACGCTCCCTGACGGATCCTGCGCCGCTGGCCGTCAGCGCTGGCTGAGTGCCGCGTCGAATACGTCCGCGTAAGGATCGTGCTCGCCAGTGCCGCCTTCGGACAGCCGGAATTTCAGCGCCAGTCCGTCGCGTGAATCGGCCGCGCGCAGGGCTTCCTCACGCTCGACGCGGCCATCCTTGTAGAGCCGGAACAGGCATTGGTCGAAGCTCTCCATGCCTTCTTCCAGCGACTCTTCCATCGCCTGCTTGAGTTCATGGATCTGTCCACGCCGCAGCAGCTCGCGGATGGTCGGCGTGTTGATCAGGATTTCGGCGGCGGGCATGCGGCGGCCATCGACGCCAACCACCAGGCGCTGCGAAACCACGGCCTTGAGGTTGAGGGCGAGGTTCATCAGCACATTCTTGTGCGCACCCTCGGGGAAGAAGTTGAGGATGCGTTCGATGGTCTGGTCGGCGTTGTTGGAGTGCAGCGTCGCCAGGCAGATGTGACCGGTTTCGGCGAAGGCGATGGCGGCCTCCATGGTCGTGGCATCCAGGATTTCACCGATCAGGATGACATCGGGCGCTTCGCGCATCGCATTCTTGAGCGCGTTGTGGAAGGCGTGCGTGTCGATGCCGACTTCGCGCTGGTTGACGATCGACTGCTTGTGCTTGTGCAGATATTCGATCGGATCCTCGATGGTGAGAATGTGTCCAGATGTATTGCTGTTGCGGTAATCGATCATCGAGGCGAGCGTCGTCGACTTGCCCGAACCGGTCGAGCCGACGATCAGCACCAGCCCGCGCGGCGCCATGATGATTTCCTTGAGCACCTGCGGCAGCTGCAGTTCCTCGATCGAAGGCACCACGCCGCGGATCGAGCGGATCACCATGCCGACTTCGCCACGCTGCTTGAACACGTTGACGCGGAAGCGGCCGGTGTCCTGCAGCGCCAGCGCCATGTTGAGCTCCAGGTCGCGCTCGAAGATCGGCACCTGGCCTTCATCCATCAGCGAATAGGCGATCTTCTTGACCATGCCCGGTGGCAGGCCGGTGCTGCCCAGCGGATAAAGCTTGCCTTCGACCTTGATGTTCACCGGCGCACCGGTGGTCAGGAACATGTCGGAGGCGTTCTTCTCCGTCATCAGCTTCAGGAAATAGCCGATATCCATTCAAGGTTCCTCTGATGGCGTCATCATTGCGGACGACGCACAAGCTGATGAAAATGGCCGTGCGTCGCCCCTCCGCCACACGGCACACCGATGAATCGAAGCTTCGCACAAATGGCCGTCAGCCGGCACCTTCGCCTGCGCTCTGTATTGCGCCTGCTGCCAGTGATGGGCGCGTTAACGCAGGCGGCCTGCGCGACCCTGCCCCCGCCGACGAATGAGATTTCGGTCGCACAACAGGCCGTCACCCGTGCCGACGGCGCGGATGCCGACCAGTACGCCGGCAACGTCATCGCCCAGGCGCGCGACGAACTCGCTCAAGCCCAGGCGGCCATGGCGAAAGGCCGCGATGAGGACGCCCGCGCCCTCGCCGCCGCCGCCAGCGCCGATGCCGATCTGGCCTTTGCCAGCAGCAACGCCGCCGCCACCGCCGCCGACTACACCCAGCACCGCGGCGAGATCGCAACGTTGCAGCAGCGGTTGCAGTTGCCTGTCGAGCTCGCCGCAACCAGTGCGTTGGATGCACCCGCCGCCGCGTCACCGGCGCCCGATGGAGCGGGTGCGTCACTCGCAGGACGCCTGGTGGCACTGGAAGCCGATCCTGCGCTGAATACGCATGCTGCCTACGAACGCCTGCTGGCGCATCAGGCACTCGACGCGTTGGCGGCCGCACGCGGACGTGGGCGCGACAACGCTGCCCGTCTGGCGGAGCGGCGCGTCACCATTGCCGAACTGGCTGCCCGCACCCAGGCGACCCGCAGCGCCATCGATCGTCTGGAGCGCCAGCGCAGCGAACTGCTGGTGGAGGCCAGCCGCCGCGACGCCGAACAGGCTCGCCAGGAGGCCGAGCAGGCACGCATGCAGGCTCAGGTCCAGGCGGAAGAGGCCGAACGCCTGCGCCAACAAGCCGACGCTGAAGCGGCGGCCCGCCAGCAGGCCGAAGACGTCATCGTCGACGTCGGTGCCAGCGAGACCGCCAAGCTCAAAGCCGCGCGCGACAAGGACGCCGAATTGGCCCGCCGCGAAGCCGAGCTGATCGCGGCGGGGGCCCCGGCCACGGCCGCTCCAAGGAAACCCGCGACCCCGCCTAAACAGCGCCCTTCAAAGAAGAAAAAATCAAGGTAATCAAAGGCTTGTAGCGTGATCTGGTTTGGGAGCGGCGTCCGGCGCAAACCCTGAATTTCGCCACCTGAAATTGAAGCGGCAACCCTTGCCCGGTCCCACGGGGAAGAGTAGGGTCGATCTCCCAGGCAGGCCGTTTCGACGCCGCCTGGTCACCGAGCCAGCCGATGACCGACGTGACCGACGCATCCGGAACCGACGCCCCAGTTTCTCCTGGCGGCGTCGCACACGGACGTGTTGCGGCGCCGGCCCTGACTGGTTCAACCCGGAAACGTTCCATGTAAGGCCTTGCGCCGACGCGATGCGTGCCGGCCAGGGCCTTTTTGTTTTTGTGCCGAGGAGGATTCCATGTTCGAAGGGCAACCGCAGACAGAAGTTGAAGCACTGATCCAGGGCAATTCCGAATTCAAGCAGCTTTACCAGCGCCACAAACTGCTCGACAAGCAGGTTCTCGATGCGGAACTGGGCGTTCTGCCCGTCGACGACGCGACTCTCAGCCAGATGAAGCGCGAAAAGCTCGCCGCCAAAGACCGCCTGACCCGACTGTACGACGTCCTCCACCACTGATCGCCCCGCCCGACGGCAGCAACACCGTCGGCCATTCTTCTGTCGCGGGCGACGGCGACCTCCTCGTCGGTCGCCGTCGCCCGCGGTCTGTATGCATCGAGTGCGCCTTCCGGCTGTGCGGCGCTGACGTTTTTCCCGATCCCGACGATAATCCCCGGATCCGCCCGTCTGCGGCATCTGACCGGACTTGTCCATGCCGA
>JAQGOI010000270.1 GCA_028293685.1 Lysobacteraceae bacterium
ACCTTGCCAATGCCATTCGATTTCTCGCCATCGACGCCGTCGAGGCCGCCAAATCGGGGCACCCCGGCATGCCGATGGTCATGGCCGAAATCGCTGAAGTGCTGTGGAACGATTACCTCAACCACAACCCCAACAACCCCAAGTGGTTCAATAGGGATCGCTTCATGCTGTCCAACGGGCACGGGTCGATGCTGCAGTACGCGCTGCTGCACCTGTCCGGTTATGACCTGCCTCTGGACGAGCTGAAGCATTTTCGCCAGCTCGACTCCAAGACGCCGGGACACCCTGAAAACTTCATGACGCCTGGCGTGGAAACCACGACAGGCCCGCTCGGCCAGGGCTTCGCCAATGCGGTCGGCATGGCACTGGCGGAAAAACTGCTGGCACAGCGCTTCAACCGTCCCGAATACGCGGTGGTCGACCATCGCACCTGGGTGTTCATGGGCGATGGCTGCCTGATGGAAGGCATCTCGCACGAAGCCGCCTCGCTGGCCGGCACCTGGGGCCTGCACAAGCTGGTGGCGTTCTGGGACGACAACCACATCAGCATCGACGGCAACGTCGCCGGCTGGTTCACCGACGACACGCCCGCGCGCTTCGAAGCCTACGGCTGGAACGTGATCCGCGGTGTCGATGGCCATGACGCCGTCGCCATCAAGTCGGCGATCGAATCGGCCATGCAATCGCAGGACAAGCCGACGCTGGTCTGCTGCCGCACCACGATCGGATTCGGTTCGCCCGGCAAGAGCGGCAAGGAATCCAGCCACGGTGCCCCGCTGGGCAAGGACGAGGTCGCCGCGACCCGCCTCGCGCTCAACTGGCCGCATGCGCCGTTCGAGATTCCGGAAGACATCCGCCTGGCCTGGCGTGCGGGCGATGCCGGCCTGGTGCGCGAACATCAGTGGGGCGACGTCTTCGATGCCTATGCCGAACGCTACCCGGCGCTGGCCGAAGAACTCGTGCGCCGCTCGGGCAATCAATTGCCCGATGGATTTGCTGCGGACGCCGATGCCTACATCGCAAGCGTGCAGGCACAGGGGCCGACCATCGCCTCGCGCAAGGCGTCGCAACTGGCAATCGAAGCCTTTGCACCGCTGCTGCCGGAACTGATCGGTGGCTCGGCCGACCTGGCGCATTCCAACCTGACGTTGTGGAAGGGCAGCAAGTCGGTCGCCAGCGACGATGCGGACGCCAACTACATCTATTTCGGCGTACGCGAATTCGCCATGACGGCGATCAGCAACGGCCTGGCGCTGCACGGCTGTTTCATTCCCTACGATGCGACCTTCCTGGTGTTCAGCGATTACGCGCGCAATGCCGTGCGCATGAGCGCGCTGATGGGTGCGCATGCGATCCACGTCTATACGCACGACTCCATCGGCCTGGGTGAGGACGGCCCCACGCACCAGCCGATCGAGCACCTAGCCTCGCTGCGTTACATTCCGCACAACGACGTCTGGCGGCCGTGCGATGCGGTCGAATCGGCGGTGTGCTGGCGCGCGGCGATCGAGCGCCGCGACGGCCCCAGTTGCCTTGTGTTCTCGCGACAGAATCTCGACCACCAGGCGCGTAGCGACATGCAGCTGCACGACATCGCCCGGGGTGGCTATGTGCTGCGGGATTCGGTTGGCGTGCCGGAACTGATCCTCATCGCCACCGGATCGGAGGTCGGGCTCGCCATGCAGGCGGCGGGTCAACTCGGCGACGGCGTGCGTGTCGTATCGATGCCGTCTTCCGACGTGTTCGATCGGCAGGAGGCCGCCTATCGCGAATCAGTGTTGCCGAACGCGTGTCGCAGGCGTGTCGCGATCGAAGCCGGCGTCAGTGATTTCTGGCGCAAGTACGTGGGGCTGGACGGCGCGGTCGTCGGCATCGACAGCTTTGGCGCGTCGGCCCCGATCGAGGCGCTGATGCCGCACTTCGGATTCACCGTCGACAACGTGGTCGCCACGGCGCAATCGCTGGGCTAAGCCGGTGACAACGGCACAAACGCGCGCGCGACAGGGCAAACGCCTGTCGCGGGCGTTCTATCGGCGCGACCCACGGCAGGTCGCGCCGGATCTGCTCAACAAGGTGCTGGTGGCAGCTGATGGCCGGCGTGCGCGCATCGTCGAAACCGAAGCCTATTGCGGCCCGATCGACGCCGCGGCGCACACCTATCGTGGCCGGACCGCGCGCAACGCCACCATGTTCGGGCAACCGGGCCTGCTGTATGTGTACTTCACCTACGGAATGCATTGGTGCTGCAACGCCGTCTGCGGACAGGAGGGCGAGGGCGTCGCCGTGCTGCTGCGCGCCGCCGAACCGCTCGCAGGCCTGGAGCTCATGCGCGCCGCTCGACCCGCAGCGAAAAAGGATCGCGAACTGTGCAGTGGTCCGGCGCGCTTGTGCCAGGCGTTCGGTATCGACCGGACGCAAGATGGCGTCGACCTCGTCGCCAGTACAGGCGGATTGACCATCGTCGATGACGGCGTCCCGCCACCCGACGCACCTGTTGTCGGCCAGCGTATCGGCATCCGCCACGCAGCGGAGGAACCATGGCGATGGTATGTGCCGGGCAATCCGAATGTCTCCCGACGCTAGGACGGCGCGTGCGTCGTCAGGCAATCAGCAGTTTGCCAGCCGCCACGACCAATACCAGCGACAGGGCATAACGCAATTGCTTGACGGGCAGCCAGCGCAGGCCTGCCTGGCTGCCGATCAACGCGCCGACTGCAACAACCCCCAACCACAGCGGTAGCAACGTCGGCAG
>JAQGOI010000126.1 GCA_028293685.1 Lysobacteraceae bacterium
CGACGGCGCGTATTTCACGGATGCTGCCTACACCGACGCCGGTGCGCAGTTGGTGGATGACGTTGACGCTGCGCTGTCCCAGGCTGATCTCGTGTTGTGCGTGCAGGCACCCGCTGCCGATGTCATCGGCCACCTGAAAACCGGTGCTGCATTGGTCGGGATTCTCCAGCCCCAGGCCGATGCTGTGCGTGCGGAGGCCTTGCAGTCGCGCGAAGTCGTCGCGTTTCCACTGGAGCGGCTGCCACGTACCACGCGTGCGCAGGCGATGGACGTACTCAGCTCACAGGCGGGGATGGCCGGATACAAGGCCGTCCTGATCGCCGCACAGCTGGCGCCACGATTCTTCCCGATGCTGACGACGGCGGCGGGGACGATCCGCCCATCGAAGGTACTTGTCGTGGGCGCCGGCGTGGCCGGATTGCAGGCGATTGCGACGGCGCGCCGCCTCGGAGCGCAGGTGGAGGGATTCGACGTGCGTCCGGAAACGCGCGAACAGATCCAGTCGCTGGGAGGCAGGTTTCTGGATCTCGGGGTCAGCGCCGCCGGTGAAGGCGGTTATGCGCGCGCGCTGAGCGACGACGAACGCGCCGAGCAGCAGCGCCGCCTCGGCGAGCATCTCAAGGGGATCGACGTCGTCGTCTGCACCGCGGCCGTTCCAGGCCGGCCTGCTCCGCGCATCATCACCGCCGGCATGGTCGCGGGCATGCAGCCTGGCAGCGTGATCGTGGATCTGGCCGCGGAAACCGGGGGCAATTGCGAAGCGACGCGGCCGGGCGAAACCATCGAGGTCGGCGGCGTGATCGTTGCCGGACCGCTGAATCTTTCCAGCCAGGGCGCGCTGCATGCCAGCGAGATGTATGCGCGCAACGTCTACAACTTTGTCGTGCTGATCTTGAAATCGGGCGAACTGTCATTCGACTGGACGGACGAGCTGCTCGCCCGGACCGTGTGGCCGCCGCGCGATGGTACGGCCCCGGCCGGGAGCCTCAACGCGCCGCCGCACGCCAGCTAGACGTCGCCTGCGCGCCGTCGCGCGCTGCCCGCTGTCAGTCGCCGGAAGGCGTCCTGGCCTGCACCCAGGCCTGCCGTTGCGCCGGCGTCATCGCGCGCCATTGTTGTCGCAGCGTGTCGCGTTGCGCTGGCGTCATGTCGCGCATGGCGTGGAACAGCGCGCGCATCGTCCTGCGCTTCGCGGGATCCATTTTTTCCCAGCGGTCGAATCCGTGATGGGCGCGCATGCGTTGTTCGGGCGTCATCTGCTGCCAGCGCTGCGCGCGCTGCAACAGGCGCGAACGCGCCTCGGGTTCGGTGTTCCAGTGTTCGCGCAGCGGGGCGGTCAGCAATTCGCGTTGCGCCGGCGTCAATTGATCCCAGGCCGGTAATGCCGCCGGTTGTACGGCGAGCGCAGGAAAGGCCAGAACCACCAGCAACGCCGGCCAAAGTATGGGTTTGCTCATGACATCACTCCGAAGCGAAGCGGCCGGCATCATCCGAGGCCAGCCAAAGGTAGAGATCGGGGGTTTCATCGATCACCGCAAGCGGTCGATCGTCGTCGACGTCGATGGTTGCCACGTGAGGGTCAGTCGGCGCCCATGTCGATCCGCCGTATCGCCAATACAGTCCCGACGCCAGCACAACCGCAAACATGCCGGCTGTCGCCAGTTGCCAACCACTACGATGTCGCGTGGCCGGTGTCAGCGTGCTCCGCAATCGCTGCTGCAATTGGGCCCGCGTGCGGGCGGACAAGTGGGACACTGCATCGGCATGGCAGGCGCGCATTGCCTCGTCGAAGCCGTCGTCCGTCGGGATGTTCATGGCAATGCCTCCACGTGCTGCCTGAGCGCCGTGCGCGCACGCGACAGGTGTGTTTTTACCGAGCCTTCGCTGCAGCCCATCGCCCGCGCCGTATCGGCCACGTCGAGTTCCTCGAGCACGCGGAGACTGAAGGCTTCGCGTTGCCGCCTCGGCAAGGCCGCCAGTGCGTTCGCCACGCGCCCCCACGTTTCGCGGTTTTCATGAAGGTCTGATGGACCGGGTGCTTCATCGACCCAGTCGATGTCCGGCTCGCGATCGTGCAACGAAGCGGGGGCCGCCAAAAACCGCTGCCGGAATGCGCGGCGTCGATGCAGGTCGACGACGCGCCGCCGCAGGATGCTCCAGAACAGCGGCGTCCACTCCGCTGAAGGGCGGTGGCGGTAGCCGAGCATGCGTGTCATGGCGTCCTGTACCGCATCCAGCGCGTCGTCGCGTTGGCGCAGCCCGAGTTCGGCGAAGCGAAATGCGCGCGCACTGATGGCGGACAGGAACCCTTCGATGTCCTGCCCGTGATCAGCGCCGTTCGCTGGCGCGATTGCGGGCATGTCGCGGCTGTCCTGGTCGGCATCGGGATGCACGCGTGCAGCTTACGCCGCCTTAATGCCGACGATCCCAGCGGTGTTCGCGCTGTTCGCCGCGGCGGTCGAGCCGGCGGTCGATGCGGTCGCCCCGGTCGGCCAGACGGTTTTCGACGCGTTCGCCGCGCCGATCCAGCCGGTTGTCGATGTGATCGCCGCGACGTTCCAGCCTCGCGGCGCGCTGCTCGTGGCCCAGTAACTCCTGATGCTGTGCGCGACGATCAAGTCGGGCCTCGGCCCGATCGCCGCGGCGATCCAGGCGGTGCTCGATTCGTTGACCGCGTGCGTCCAGGCGATGTTCGATCCGGTCGCCGCGCGCATCCAGGCGGTGTTCGATGCGGTCGCCGCGATCCGCTGCCAGGGCCGTGCCGGTGGCAAGCAGCGACAAGGCGCCAGCCAATGCCAGGGACAGAATGCGTTTCATGCGCTTCTCCTTCGCAGGAAGACCCTGCAATCAGGAGAACGCCGGGTCGAGGCGCGGGTTGACAGCCGACCGTTGGAATTCAGCACACGGTTATGATGACCGTGACAGACCGGAGCAGCACATGGGCAACGAAACGATGGCGCTGGGGGTGATGGCGGCCTACATCTTCATGCTGGCGGCGATCGCAGGCCACGTCATCATTTCACGCGTGCCGGTGATCCTGCATACGCCGCTGATGTCCGGCAGCAACTTCATCCACGGAATCGTGCTGATTGGCGCCATGGTCGTGCTGGGCCAGGCCCAGACGCCGCTCGAAATAGTGATCGGTTTCGTGGCCGTGCTGCTTGGCGCGGGCAATGCCGCAGGAGGCTATGTCGTCACCGAACGCATGCTCGACATGTTCAAGGCCTCGAAAAAGCCAGTGACTTCGGGCAGTGCCGCATGATGATTTCGGCTGGGGAAGTTTTCGGCTGGATCGCTGCGGCGAGTTACTTCGTCGCAGCCACGTTGTTCCTGCTCGGGCTGCAGCGGATGGCGTCGCCGGTAACCGCGCGCAGCGGCATCCGCTGGGCGGGTGTCGGCATGCTGATCGCCACGCTGGCAACGTTCCTGCTGCCCGGCCTGGGCAATCTTCCCCTGATCGGCCTGGCGCTGGTGATCGGCGTGGGGCTTGCGTGGTTTTCAGGCAAGCGTGTCGCCATCACCGACATGCCGCAAATGGTCGCGTTGTACAACGGCATGGGCGGCGGCTCCGCGGCCGCCATCGGTGCGGTCGAACTGCTGCGGTTTTCCAGCGATCAGGTCGCCCCGCCGCAGGTGACGGTGGTGCTGGCTGTGGTTGGTGCACTCATCGGCGCCGTGTCGCTGGCCGGTTCGGTGATCGCCTGGGCCAAGCTCGACGGGCGCATGGACAAGCGCTATACGTTCCCCGGCCAGCAGTTGTTCAATCTTGGCTTGTTCGTGGTCGCGTTGGTGCTGGGCGGCATCGTCATCCATTCGCTCGGCGTGCCGGTGATCCTTGCGTTTTTCGTAGTCGCGCTCGTGCTCGGCGTTGCGATGACACTACCGATCGGCGGCGCCGACATGCCCGTCGTCATCTCCCTCTACAACGCCCTGACCGGTCTGGCGGTTGCCTTCGAAGGCTATGTACTGGGCAACCAGGCGTTGATCGTTGCCGGCATGATGGTTGGCGCCGCGGGCATGCTGCTGACGCGGTTGATGGCAAAGGCCATGAACCGATCGATCCGCAGCGTCCTGTTTTCCAACTTTGGCAATGCCGGCGGAACGCTGCAGGAGATCGCCGGAGCGCAGAAGCCGATCGACGCCGCCGATGTCGCCGCGATGATGGCGTATGCCGAGCGCGTGGTGATCGTTCCCGGTTACGGACTCGCCGTCGCGCAGGCACAACACAAGATCTGGGAGCTGGCGCAGAAGCTGATGGAGCGCGGCGTACGCGTGAAATTCGCGATCCATCCGGTCGCCGGACGCATGCCCGGCCACATGAACGTGCTGCTGGCCGAAGCCGGCGTGCCATACGACCTCATTGCCGACATGGACGACATCAATCCGGAATTCCCGAACACCGATGTTGCCCTGGTGATCGGTGCCAACGATGTCGTCAATCCGGTCGCGCGGACGGATCCGGCGTCACCGATCTACGGCATGCCGATCCTGGATGTCGTCAATGCCCGCCATGTCGTGGTGATCAAGCGCGGCAAGGGAACAGGCTTTGCAGGGATCGAGAACGCCCTGTTTTACGCGGACAACACCCGGATGCTGTTTGGCGACGGCGCGGAAATGGCCGGCGCGCTGGTAAGCGAACTCAAGGCGCTGGGCGGCGGCCACTGACAGGCGTCAGCGCGACGCGGCAGCGCCCAGGACCAGGGCAAGGGTCAGCCACACCAGGTCGGCGGGAGGATTGGCCAGGTTGGCCAGGGTCCATGCAAAGACAGGTCCCAGACGGATCATCGATTCCCAGGGAAGCAGTCCCATGACCTTGCCCATCTGCGCGGCGGCGATGCCCCAGTTGGCCAGCAGGATGGTGGCCGCGGTCGAGAGCACTCCCAGGCTGGCACGCCGCCAGCCCGAGGGCATTCGTGACAGGCGCAGAAGCATCGCCGCGTCCAGAGCCGCCAGCACGGCCATCCAGCTGCACTGCCGGTCGCGCGCGAACGCCAGCAGGATCCAGGCGGCGGCGAATCCAGAACTGCCAACCAGCAGCAGCAACGGAGCAAGCCACCGGGGTGGCGGTGCCTGTGAAGTTTCCATGGGTGTCGTGCCGGCCAAAGCCGGACAGCATACATAGCGCCCCAGGTGCAGCGGGCGGTGGCGAGTAGAATGCATGGCCGCGGACTTGCGCCGTCCTTACCCGTGAACATGTACTCCCGCAGCAGCGAACCCGTGCGCTTCGAGCGCGACTGTGCCGCCGTCCTGGTGCCGCAGGGCGATGTCGTGACCCTGCCGGCCGGCAGTGTCGGCTACATCACCCAGGCGCTGGGTGGCAGCTACACCGTGTTCGTCGAGGGGAACCTGTTCCGGATCGCCGGGACAGACGCCGACGCCATCGGCAAAGAGCCCCAGCAGCCGCTGGAGCTTCCGAACGACGCTGGCGACGAAGCGGTCGAACAGCTGGTCTGGAAGCAGTTGCGCACCTGCTTCGATCCGGAAATTCCGATCAACGTGGTCGACCTGGGACTGGTCTACGAGGCCGTCGTGTCCCATCGCGAGGATGGTCAACGCCTGGTGGAAGTGCGCATGACCCTGACAGCGCCCGGCTGCGGGATGGGCGACATCCTGGTCGATGACGTCCGAAACAAGCTTGAGCTGATCCCCACCGTGGCCGAGGCGGACGTCGAACTGGTCTTCGACCCGCCCTGGAATCGCACCATGATGTCCGAAGCCGCCCGGCTCGAAACCGGAATGCTCTAGGTCCACGTTCGGGACGGAACCGAAGCGTGACCTCCGTCAGACTTCGCTCCGTGTCGAAAGTCACGAACGTGTAACCGGTTTCATGCTCGAAATGTGACCGGAGTCACACATACGCCACCGTTTTATGCTGCAACTGCAGCGTGACTGCCGAGCTGGTGTCGCTTAGCGTCACATTCGCGGTGCAGGAACATCTGATACCGCCCCTTGTCCAGTTGTTCGGGCCGGCGCCGCCGCTTCTGCGGATCCCTTCGCCACGGGGAAAACACCAAAGCATCGATGCGGGCTCAATTGGGGCCCAGGTATCCGTGCGGCGTCGACAGGGCCGCCAAGCCACTAGACGTGACTGTTGGAGAAGACCAAACGTCGCCCTCCGGGTGACTTCCGTAACCCAACCGCCTCAAGGAAAAACGCCTCGTGATGCATTCCCGCAACCGTAATCGTCTAGTCGCGCTGACCCCGTTGGCTTTCGCGCTGGTCGCGATGTCCGCCCAGGCGGCCAGCCGCGTCGACCTGCACCAGCTCGATGTGGCCCAGGTCAACCATCAGTACGCCCTGGCCAGCACCAGCGTGGGCGCCGCCGCACAGCCGCGACTCAAGCACGCCGAAATGCTGGGCCTGGATGCCAACTCGGCCCTGCACCAGCTGGCCGCGACCCGCGACTCCAACGGCACCGTCCACTACCGCTACCAGCAGACGTTCCGTGGCGTGCCGATCTTCGGTGAGCACGTGATCGTCAGCGAAGACCGCTCGGGCAAGGTCCGCAACATGTTCGGCCGTGCCGTCAATGGCCTGGCTGGCGAACTGCCGGCGACGTCGCCCAGGCTCGCCGGGGCGCAGGCCCTGTCGA
>JAQGOI010000320.1 GCA_028293685.1 Lysobacteraceae bacterium
ATAAACAATCTCCCCGCACCTACTCCAAGGCAAAGCCCATGCGACTCAGATACCTCGCCATGCTGCTCGCGATGCTCCCGCTTGCCGTCTTCGCCCAGAACACGCCTGTTGGCAAATGGCGGACCATCGACGACAAGACCGGCAAGGTCAAATCGGTCGTGGAAATCTACCAGACCACCGACGGCACGTTGGCCGGCAAGGTGCTGCAGGTTCTAGACTCCGACAAGGGACCCAATCCGCTTTGCGATGCGTGCAAGGGCGATAAGCACAACAAGCCCATCACCGGCATGGTCATTGCCTGGGGACTGCATCGCGAAGGCGACAGCTGGGAGGACGGCAAGATCATGGATCCCAAGAATGGCCGCGTGTATTCGGCCAAGATGACGCCCATCGATGGCGGCGCGAAGCTCGACGTCCGCGGCTATATGGGCTTCTCGCTCCTCGGCCGCACCCAGACCTGGATCCGCGAGCCCTGAGCCATCGCCTGCGATCAGCGACCACGCCCGCCTCGGCGGGCGTATTTTTTTGGTCATGCGACAATCTGCGGCCGCTTCGAACCTCGCCGCCATGTCCCGCACTGCCGTCGTCACCTGCGCCCTCCCCTACGCCAACGGCGCGCTGCACCTGGGGCACCTTGTCGGCTACATCCAGGGCGATATCTGGACGCGAGCGCGCAGGCTGGCCGGCGATACGGTGCATTTCGTCTGTGCCGATGACACGCACGGCACGCCGATCATGCTGGCCGCGGAAAAAGCCGGATTGGCGCCCGAGCCTTACATCGCCGGTATCCAGGCCGGTCACGAGCGCGACTTCGCCGCCTTCCACGTGGCATTCGACCACTACGACTCGACGCACTCGTCGCACAACCGGGTCCTGACCGAAGCGATCTACGCGCGGCTCGACAACAACGGCCACATCAGCCATCGCAGCGTTGCGCAACTGTACGACCCGGTGCGCGGTATCTTCCTGCCCGACCGTTACATCAAGGGCATCTGCCCGAACTGCGGAACGCCCGACCAGTACGGCGACAACTGCGAGCACTGCGGCGCGACGTATGCGCCGACGGACCTCAAAGAGCCACGATCGGTCCTCAGTGGGGCGCAGCCCGAGCTGCGCGAGTCGGAACACTTTTTCTTCGAAGTCGGGCAGTTCGACGCATTCCTGCGCACCTGGTTGGCGGGCGATGTCGCCGTTCCCGCCGTCAAGGCCAAGTTGCAGGAATGGCTCGACGGTGAGGGCGGGATCCGTGCCTGGGACATCTCACGCGACGCGCCCTATTTCGGCTTCGAAATCCCCGGCCACCCCGGCAAGTATTTCTACGTCTGGCTCGATGCCCCGATCGGATACCTGAGCAGCCTGCAGGTGCTGTGCGAACGCGAGGGCATGAATGTCTTCGACTTCCTAGCGCACGACAGCGACACGGAACTGCATCATTTCATCGGCAAGGACATCGTCACCTTCCACGGCCTGTTCTGGCCTGCAGTACTGCATGGCGCCGGCTTTCGGGCGCCCACGCGCCTGCACGTCAACGGGTACCTCACCGTGGGCGGGGCAAAAATGTCGAAGTCCCGGGGAACCTTCGTCCTCGCACGCACCTATCTCGATGCGGGACTCGATCCGGAAGCGCTGCGCTATTACTTCGCCGCCAAATCGTCGGGCAGCGTCGATGACGTCGACCTCAACCTGTCGGACTTCGTGGCCAGGGTCAACTCCGACCTCGTCGGCAAGCTCGTCAACCTTGCCAGCCGTTGCGCCGGTTTCATCGACAAGCGATTTGCCGGCAAGTTGTCCGCAGCACTGGCCGACGAAGGCATGTACGGCCGCTTCGTCGCGCAAGTGCCGGCGGTCGTCGCCGCGTACGAGCGCAATGAACCGGCCACGGTATTGCGTACGGTCATGGCGCTGGCCGATGACGCCAACCGCTACATCGACGAGCACAAACCCTGGGTCCTCGCCAAACAGGAGGGCGCCGACGCCGAGCTCCAGGCCGTGTGTACGCAAGGACTCAACCTGTTCCGCATCCTCATCACCATGCTCAAGCCGGTGTTGCCGCAACTGTCGAGCCAGGCCGACGTTTTCCTGCAGGCGCCGGTCACGCGCTGGGGCGACGTCAATTCACCGCTGGTGGGCCACATCATTGCGAGTTACACACCGCTGTTCACCCGTATCGACGCCAGACAGATCGACGCCATGATCCAGGCGAGCAAGGAAGACCTCGCGCCCATCGACAATGCATCTGCAGGCGCGCTAACCCCACCTCCTGTTGTTGATGAGGCCAGCGGAGCGCAGCCCACAGCCCAGGGCGTTCGTGCACCGGACGGTGCAGCCACGATTGGCATCGACGATTTTGCCAAGCTCGATTTGCGTATTGGCAAGGTGCTGGCTTGCGACGTGGTCGACGGCTCGGACAAGTTGCTGCGCTTCGAACTCGACGCCGGTCAGCTCGGCAGGCGTCAGATCTTTTCAGGCATCCGCGCCAGCTATGAAGCGCCGCAATCGCTGGTCGGCCGGCACGTTGTCTTCATCGCCAACCTTGCGCCGCGAAAAATGCGATTCGGCGTCAGCGA
>JAQGOI010000365.1 GCA_028293685.1 Lysobacteraceae bacterium
GGCATCCAGGCATCCGGGCAATCCGGCAGCACCATCCACAACACCGGCACGGTCTACGCTTCCGGTGACAGCACCACAACGGGCATCCTCGCGCAGACGGTCGATGGCAACGCGACCATCGACTACAGCAGCAGCATCACCGTCAATTCCGGTTATGACGCGATCGGTCTGTCGGCTGTCTCCGCCAACGGCGACGCCTCGGCAAGCAGCACCGGCTTCATGCAGGTCATCGGGCATGGCGGACTGACCTCGGTGATCCAGGCGTATTCCGCAAACGGCAACGCGAGCGCAAGCAATGCAGGTTTCGTGATCTCAGGCTCCTACGGCGGCAGCGCCGTGGGTGTGTCGGCCACCAGTGCCTCCGGCGATGCCGCAGCCACCAATACCGCCGATGGCTACCTGCGTGTGGTGACACCTGGCGATAAGAACGCCCGCGCCACTGGCGTCTCGGCCATCACCTTCAACGGTGATGCCAGTGCCAGCAATGACGGCACCGTCACCTCAATCTCGAGTTACGGCTCCGCCGTCGGCATCAATGCCAACGCGACCGGCGGCGATGCCGCGGCCAGCAATACTGGGACGATCAACGCCAGCAACGTCTTGTTCGGTAATGCTCGCGGCATCCAGGCGGTATCTTCGACCGGCAATGCCATGGTCGACAACTCCGGCACGATCATAGCCGTCTCAAATCAGGTCCTCGGCTACCCGTTCTCGTTGACCACGATCGACGGCATCGGTGCGCAGAGTTACACCGGCACCAGTATCACGAATATCGGTTACATCAATGCAGTTGGCCCCTGGTTCGTCAACGGCATCGAAGGCTTTGCCATTTATGGCGACGTAAACGTGACCAATGCCGAGAGCGGGAAAATCGTCGCCATCGGTCTGTCCGCGGACGGCATCAAGGTTGTCGCCGACTATGGCCCGTTCCAGGCCGTCGTCGACAACGCCGGCAGCATCATCGTCACCCAGGAGGGCGATTGCCATTGCAGCGGGATCGCTCCGTACGCAACAGGAATTTATGCCTTGTCCGCCTTCGCTGGTGGTGTGGGCGTCAGCAACTCGGGCAGCATTTCGCTCAACACGCAGCATGGCGCCCTTGGCATCCGCGCCTACACGTACAACAACGAAGCGACGGTCGACAATTCGGGCAGCATTTCGATTGCGACAACCGGATATAACCAAGTCAACTTCGGCATCAGCGACAAGAGCGCGTACGGCGACGCCTCCGTCCTCAACTCCGGCGACATCACGATCACCACGGGTGCAATTCCCAACGTTTACCATCCAATCAACTTTGTCGTCGGCATCTACGGCCACACCGGACGGCACCACACCACCAACGGGGCTGGTTATTACGGCGCTGGCGACACCACCATCGTCAATACCGGCACCATCAATCTGATCGATGCCGTGACTGGTATTGGCATCAGAGCGGTCGCCCAGTACGGCTCGGCGCTGGTCGGCAACTCTGGTGTGATATCGATCGACGACATCGCCAGTGGATGGGGCATTGAAGCAGAGGATGACGGATTGCCATGCTCGACCACATGCACAACCCCCAGTACGGGCGCCAGTGTTGCGGTTATCGACAACTCGGGCAGCATCGTCGTGACGGCTCCAGGCGATGCACGGGGCATCGTTGCGCGCACCAACGGCATGAGCGGGGCCGCAATAACCAATTCCGGCGACATCGAACTCGCCGCGATGGGGTATAGCGCATTTGGCGTGTTCGTTAGAAATTATGCTTTCACCGGCACCAGCGACCTGACAGTCGACAACAGCGGCTCGATCAACGCCAGCAACCACGCGGGCACCAACTATGCAGGCTTCCGTGGTGCGCAGGCCAATGGCATCCGGATGCTCAGCTACAGCAACCACAGCATCGTAAATAATACCGGCTCGATCACCGCGGACACGACCACATCCGGCACCGCTGCCGGCTCTGCATTGGGTGTGCTGGTCAAGAACGGTTACGCCGACCATTACGGTGATACCGACATCAGCAATGCCGGTTCGATCACGGCGTCCATCATCTCCACCAACTCGACCACGAGTTTCCATAGTTACTACGCTCGCGGCGCTTTCGCCGGAGGCATTGTCGCGAACGCCACCTATGGCGATGTGGCTGTGCACAATGTCGGCGCGATCGCCGCAACCGCCAAGGGCGCGTACTACGCGGGCGACGGTGTGACCACGGCCGACGGTATTTCAGTCGTCAGCAGTGTCGGAAACTCGACGGTGCGTTCCCTCACTCTCGGCGATTTGACGGTCAGCAACAGCAGTGCCGGTTCGATCACGGTGTCCGCCGAGTCCAGCTATGGCACTGGTTCGGCGGTTGCAAACGGTATCGCCGCGCTTGTTGCTGTCGGTAGCTACGGTTCCTCGCTCGTCAGTTCCGGATACGGCATTGCCGTCGCCAATGCGGGTTCCGTGTCGGCAACCGCCTTCATCGATGCCGCCGCGCAGGGCGCCGCAACGGCCAACGGCATCTCGGCGATCAACGGTTCGGCGGCCGGCTTCTCCAAGGTCGCCAACAGCGGCGACGTCACCGCGACCGCGACAACGACGGGTGCGGCGACCGCCACTGGCGTGCTGGCCAACGCCAGCATCGTCGACGTCGCGCTGTATTCCGGCGGCACGGTCAGTGCGAACGCCACGGGCACGAGCGGCAACGCCACTGGCCTGTCGATCACCGGCGGCACCATCACCGCGGTCAACCACGGTGCACTGGATGCCACGTTCAATGG
>JAQGOI010000073.1 GCA_028293685.1 Lysobacteraceae bacterium
GCGGCAGCACCAGGCGCGGCTTGAATGCGTCGCCGCTCCACACCGGCTTCATCGCTGATTTCGATACGCCGAGGATGGCGACTTCCGGCGCGTTGACGATCGGCGTGAACGCCGTGCCGCCGATACCGCCGAGCGAGCTGATCGAAAAACAGCCGCCCTGCATCTCCGCAGGCCCGAGCTTGCCATCGCGCGCCTTCGCGGCGAGTTCGCCGGTTTCGCGCGCGATCTGCACGACGCCCTTGCGATCGCAATCGCGCACGACCGGCACGACCAAGCCGTTGGGCGTATCGGCAGCAAAGCCGATGTTGAAATATTTCTTCAGCGTCAGCGTCTCGCCACTGGCATCGAGCGAGGCATTGAAGGTCGGGTATTTCTGCAGCGCCGCCACACTCGCCTTGATCAGAAAGGCCAGCATGGTCAGCTTGACGCCATCCTTCTGCTTCTCGTTTTCCTTGTTGAGCGCGACACGCAGCGCTTCGAGATCGGTGACGTCGGCATCGTCGTGCTGGGTGACGTGCGGGATCATCGCCCAGTTGCGCGCCAGGTTCGCACCCGACAACTTCTGGATGCGCGTCAGTTCACGCGTCTCGACCGCACCGAATTTGCCAAAGTCGACCTTCGGCCACGGCAGCAACTGCAATCCGCCGCCAGCGGACGTCGCTTTGCCTGCACCCGCGAGCGCCTGCTTCACGTAGGCCTGCACGTCATCCTTGCCGATGCGTCCGCCGCGTTGCGAACCACCCACCCGCGACAGGTCGACGCCCAGCTCCCGCGCGAGCAGCCGCACGGCAGGACTTGCATACGGAACCTTGTCCGGCAGGACCGCGTCGGCATCGAAGCGCGCCGGCGGTTGCGCCGGTGTTGTCGCACCTGACGGCGCAGCATGGGCTTCGATCGATGCCTGCGCGATGTTGTCGGGCCTAGCGGCCACGACCACCGGCTCGACGGCGCTATCGGTTTCTGCAGCCTCGACCCGTTGCGCAGGCGCCTCGGGTTCGGCGCGGGACGGCGCCTCGGGTTCGGCGCGGGACGGCGCCGCGGCCACGCGGGCTGGAGCGTCCGCCGCTGTTGCGCCAACAGGTTCGATCAGCGCCACGACGCTGCCTTCGGATAACGTGTCGCCAAGCTTGACCTTCAATTCGCGCACGATGCCGGCGAAGGGCGCCGGCACTTCCATCGTCGCCTTGTCCGATTCCAGCGTCACCAGGCCCTGGTCCACCGCGACCGTATCGCCGACGCCGACCAGCACTTCGATCACCGGCACATCGTCGTAACCGCCGATATCCGGGACGCGCGCTTCCTTGAGATCGGCCATGCGGCCCTCCGCCATGTGGGGCACCTATTGTGGCCGGCCGGGGTTCCAACGCCAACCGCCGTCGATACGGGTTGCGGCCATGCATTACGACGGCGACCTGCCCATGCAAGAAGGGGCGCCCGAAGGCGCCCCAGCGATGCAGATCAAGGTTCGATCGGATCAGTGCGTCTGATGGTAAGCCTGGTACTCGCCATCACTCAGATAGCCATCGCCATTCTTGTCGATGGTCGAAAAGCTGGCGCCCAAGCTTGGATCGCTTGCGGCTTCACTGGCGCTGATGCGACCGTCGCTGTCGGCGTCCAGGCTCTTGAACGAGTTGCTGGAACCCGTGAAGCCACTGGCAGTGCTGCTGCTGGGCTCCGTCGTCGCCGCGCCCATGCCGGTGCCGCTGCTGGTGCCAGCGGTCGTGCTGGCCGCATGGTGGTGACGCCTGTGCTTGCGATGGTGCTTGACGTGCGTGGTGGTGGTTGGGGCGGCCGTGGTGGTCGTGTCGGTCGAGGTTGTCGTCGACTGATCGGACGTGCCCGAGCCATAGGCGCCCGACGTCGTCGTCGAACCGGACGTCGTGCCGCCCATGCCGGACGTTGTATCGCTACCGTTGGTACCGGACGTATTGGACTGCGTCGTCGTGCTTCCCGATGTCCCGGTTCCGTAAGCGCCGGATCCCATCGTCGCACCCGAGCTGGTGCCGCCGACGGCCGTACCGGTTCCCGAAGCCGTGCCGTTGCTGGAATTCGGTGCAGTCGCGAACTCCGAACTGCTGACGTAACCGTCGCCGTTCGCATCCAGCCCGCGGAAATTGCCGCTCAGCCCGGTGTTGACGCTCGCTTCGGTGGCGCTGATGCGTCCGTCGTGGTCGGTATCGACGCTCTGGAAGTTCGGCGTCGCCGGCTGCGTCTGATCGCCGTTCAACGGCGACATCGGTTGCTGCGCAGTGGCGTTGCGATCGGTGGTATCGGTCTGCTGCTGCGCGGTGTCTGTCGAGGTCGTCGAGCTGGTCTGCTGCGCGGCGAGCGCCAGCGGCGTCAGCAGCGCGGTGCCCAGCGCCATCGCCAGCAGTCTTTTGATAGGTGCTTGCATCGTGCTTTCTCCTGCAACGTTCGTTTTTTGGGGGAACTCCTGATGCGCGCGGCATCCCGGAGCCCCACGACCGTGCCGCATGTTGCCTTCAGGCAACGTGAGTCCAAGCCGATGAATGCGCGTCACCCAACTCGACAGTGCGATTTCGTTTGCGGTCGAGCAGGAAAGTTGAGGACCGCGTCAACGTTCCGGCGTCTGGCCGTCAAGTGCGAGCTGGTAGCGCTCGTGCAGCGCCTGCACCTTGGCGACGTAGGTCTGAGTTTCGACGTAGGGAGGGATGCCGTGGTACCGCGCGACGGCGCCGGTACCGGCGTTGTATGCAGCCGCCACCAGGGCGAAATCATCGCGATAAAGCCGTTTGAGCGCCTGCAGGCGCCTGGCGCCGGCGCGGATGGATTCGCCTGAAGCGAACGGGTCGCGCACGCCGTATTGCCGCGCGACATCGGGCATCAACTGCATCACGCCCTGTGCGCCCTTGGGCGAGAGTGCATGCGCATCGAATCCGCTTTCGGCATGTGCGATCGCGCGCAACCACGCGTCCGCGACACCCGTCGCTTTTGCGGCCGCACGGAACTGCGATGCATAGCGATCCAGTTGTGGCTTGCCGACCTGCCCCAGGCCGACGTGCGCGGGCGATCCGGGTGGCGTGCGCACGGTGAAACCGAACACACGCGTCGACCCGGGGAGGTTGCGCGTGCTGTAAACGGTGCGGCCGTCCTGCTCGCGCTGATACAGGCTGCCATGGACCACGCCCAGGTTGCCCCACAGATTCGGCACGGCAGCCACGTTGGTGTCGTCCACCTGACGGGCGACGCAACGTGAGCCAGGCTCGGGCGCCGTCGCCAGACTGACGTCACCGCCACGCACGCAGCGATAGACGGTGCGTGCCTGCGCCGATGCGGCCGGCAGCAGCACGGCGAGTGCCAGCCACGACAGCGCGCGGCCGCGGCTCATGCAGCGTCCGCGGGCGCCGGCGGAGTTCCGACCGGAGTCGAATGGATCACGAGGGTGTGCCGTCTGCATCACAACCGAAGTATGACCCGCGGAACGCATCGCAACCCGACACGGCCTCACCCGCCAGCGCGGGGCTCACGTGCGGATGCGCTCGTCGATCCGCAGCGGCCGCAAGGCAACCAGTTGCAACGCCGCGAACTGCGGATGCGTCGGATTGAGCAGGACATTGCATTCGCCCTGGCACAGCGCACTGGGCACGCGCAGCGCGAGCGAGCTCCTGGCGCCGATCCACGTGGCACCGACCTGCTGCACTTCGGGTCGGTACGGCAGCGTGCACCAGGTCGAGGGTTCGTTGAGTTCCCAGATCACCGACTCGGCCGGGATCATGCCGACGGCGAGCAGCAGCTCCCTGGGCGTTTCGCCTTCCAGATGCACGAGATATTCCAGCAGTGCCGTGGCCGGCGACAGCGATGCATAGACGCAAGGCACGCCTGCCGGCGACCAGCGACCGCCCTTGCTGCTGCCCGCGAAGGGCTCGGCGGCCTGCGTCGGTTCGATCACCCTGTAGATCCGCAACTCCCCCGTCTGCCTGGGAGCCATGAAAGCGGTCGACGGCGTTGCTGCCGAGGGCGAGGTCTGCGACGGCGGATCGCTGGCCGGGAACGTGTCGGCCAACGCATCGTCGAGCGATCGCGTCTTGTCTACGTCGTCGTTGTCGTTGTTGTTACCGGTCATGGCCGCTTCCTGGCAATACCCGCGCGATGCTGCGGCAGTCGGGGTCGTGCGCCCGTGAGCGAGCGCCGACCTGCCGAACGAACTGCGCCATGCCGACATTGTCCGCTCGCCGACAGCAGGCGCTCGCCGGACCCGATTTGCCGGTGCGGCTCGACACTAAACGCCCATGTAATCCATCTTGCCGATCGGCACGCCGGCCTCGCGCAGGATCGCGTACGTGGTCGTCGCATGGAAAAACAGATTGGGGAGCACGAAGTCGAGCAGATACGCCTGACCCTTGAACTGCAGTTCGCCCGTGCGCATCTTCAGCGTGATGTCACGCGTCTCGCTTCCGTCGATCTGCTGCGCTGTCAGCTGGTTGAGCAGCTCGATGGTGCGCTCCAGGCGTGAATACAGTTGCGCGAACGTGGTTTCATCGTCCTCGATCTTCGGCGGCTCGAGCCCTGCCAGCCTGTAGCTGCCGTTCTTGGCCATATCCGCGGCAATCTGCACCTGGCGCGACAGCGGCAGCATGTCGGCGATCAAACGGGTCTGCAAAAGGACCTCGGGCGCGAATCCCTTTTCCACGGCGAAGGCCTCGCCTTTCTGCAGCACGGCGCGAAGGTTCGTCAGTGCGCGGACGAAGACGGGAACCGACGCCTGGTACATCGTGATGCTCATGGGAATGCCTTGCGGGGACTGGGGCGGCGAGATTAACCCGCGGCAACGACAATTGCGTCAGGCGCTCCCAAGCTCATCCTTTCACACGGGTTTGAATCGACCGATTGCACTGTTGCCCGCCGGATTCCAGGTTCAGGCCTATGCGCCGCAAACCCATCGCGCTGGCGTTGCTGTCGGCAACCGTCATGAGTGCAGGCCTGAGCGCCGCGACCGGACCACAGCCCGACGACCCGCTGGTCGTGATCACGGCCCACTACGGCAGCCGCGTGCAGCTGCAGAGGATTGCCTCCCATTTCCAGCACCTGATGATCGACGACAAGACGCGGACGATCCGCGTGGAAGCCACGCATGACGAGATGGTCGCCCTGCGCAGGCAGGGCATCGACGCCCGGATCGACGACGACGCCACCCGCCGGTTGCGGGCGTCCGAAGCACAGATGCAGGGCGTCGAGACCCAGACCATATCGGGCTACCCGTGCTACCGGACGGTCGACGAAACCTACGCAACGATGGACCAGCTCGTGCAGGCGCGTCCCGCGCTGGCCCGCATCATCGACATCGGTCCGACCTGGCAGGAAAGCCGCCAGGCCGGCACCGGCCATCGCATGCGCGTACTGCGGCTGACCAACGCCGCTACCGACAGCCTGTATCCCAACAAGCCGAGCATGGTGATCTTCGCGTCCATCCACGCGCGCGAGTACACCCCTGCCGAATTGCTGACGCGCTTCGCCGAGTCGCTCGTCAACGGCTACGGAACCGATGCCGAAGCAACGTGGCTGCTCGACAACTTCCGCTTTCATCTCGTGTTGCAGGCCAACCCTGACGGCCGCGAGAAGGCCGAAACCGGGCTGTCGTGGCGCAAGAACGTGGACGACAGCAACGGCGCATGTTCGGCCACTACATACGGCATCGACCTCAACCGCAATTTTCCGTACCTGTGGAACACCGTGGCCGACGGCTCCAGCAGCGATGCGTGCGCGAGCACGTATCGCGGGCCGCAGCCCCTGTCGGAGCCTGAAGCCCAAAACCTCCTGCGCTACGTCGCCGGAACGCCCAATGCCAGCGGCGTGTATCCGGGCGGCGCGCTACCGAACCAGACGCTCGCGGTCGCCCCGAGTGTCCGCAAGATCGGCGCGCCGGCGACGTCGTTGCCGCGCCCGATCACCGGCATGTTCATCGATCTGCACAGTTACAACCAGGTCGTGCTGTGGCCATGGGCCTACAGCACCACGCCGGCCAGGGATGCGGCGGCATTGGGCGCGCTGGGTCGCCGCATGGCGTGGTTCAACGGCTACAAGCCCGAGCAGTGGGCGGACATGTATGCGGCCGACGGCACCACCGGCGACACGCTCTATGCCCGGCTTGGCACGCCCAGCTACACGATCGAACTGGGAGCGTCGTTTTTCGAATCGTGCTCGACGTTCGAGGGCGACACGCTCGGCAAGAACCTGGCGACCTTGCGCTATGCCGCGCGCAACCTCGCCGCGCCGTACGTGTTTCCATCGGGCCCCGACACGGCGACGATCGGCGTTGCACCAGCGACGGTGTCCAGAGGCACGCCGGTCGTGGTCACGGCGAGGGTCGACGACAGCCGCTTTAACCAGAGCAACGGCACCGAGGCGGTACAGGCCATCGTCGGAGCGCGCGCGTATGTCGACACGCAGCCATGGTCGCCGGCACCGCGCGGAACCTATGCCATGCACGCCAGCGACGGTGCCTTCAACGCGACGGGCGAAACCGTCACCGTCAGCATTCCGACGGCGGGACTGGCACAGGGCCGGCATGTCGTCGCCGTCCGCGGCACCGACGCCAGCAACCATGCCGGGACGCCGGCCGCCGTCTACTTCACGGTGCAGTAAAGGCGCAGGGTGCGATCACGATGCCCCGGCGCGGGTGGGCCGTCCCATCGCTGCGCGGTAACGGGCATACAGCGTCTGTACTTTTTCGACGTAGGCCTGGGTTTCGGAGTAGGGAGGCACGCCGCGATAGCGCTGTACGGATCCGACGCCGGCGTTGTAGGCCGCCGCAACCAGCGTGAGGTCGCCCTTGTAGCGCTGCATCAGCGATTTGATGTGGCGGGCGCCGCCGTCGATCGACTGCGATGACGAAAACGGATCCATGACGCCGTAGGCCCGTGCGACAGCCGGCATCAGCTGCATCACGCCCTGCGCGCCCTTGGGCGATCGCGCCCCCGGATCGAAACCGCTTTCGGCATGCGCGATCGCGCGCAGCCACGCGTCCTCGACACCGGTGCGCCGTGCCGCGGCCTTGAACTGCGCCGCAAAGACATCCAGCCGCGGATTGCCAAGCATGCCCATGCCGAAATGCGCCGGGAGCTCGGCGGGCGGTTTGAGCGCCGCGACCGAGCGTACTTCCGTCCAGCCCGGCATGGGACGCGTGCTGTACTGCATGCGCCCACCGATCTGGCGCTGGTACACGTCGCCGCGGACCGGGCCCAGGCTGCCCCAGAAACCGCCCTTCTTGGCCGCATGCACCTGCCTGGCCACGCAGCGCGAACCGGGCTCCGGCACCGTCGCGAAGCTCAGGCGCTGGTCGCGCTGGCAGCTATAGAGCGTGCGCGCGCCAACGGTCGCTGGCCCCAGTGCGAGCGACAGAGCGGCCAGGAGCAGGGCGTCGTTCCGTGACATAGGTCGCGTAGTTGACGCGTCCCGATGAGGTCGCCACGTGAAGGTCGTGCATGGACGCCGGGCGACTGCCCTACTTCGACACCGTCGGCAACGCCTGATCCGGTGCGGCAACCAGCGCGATTTCGACCGAGCCGCCCGGATTGTGGCTACGCAGTACCAGGTGACCGGCATCGGCCGCGACGACGTCCGCGGGATAAGCCACGCCTTCCTCGACCATCGTCAGTTGCCCGGCCTGGTCGCGCCAGCTGCCGATCATCGGCGTGCCGCCCGGGGCGTCGATCACCAGCGTGCCGTTGCCGAGAAACGTGTACGTCGTGCCCTTCTCAAGCGTTGCGGATCGCTCGACGCGCCAGACCTTGTCGACAAACACCGGTGTGGCGGCGGTGTTGCCGTTGTCGTGCGCCACCGTCGGCGCTGGTGGCGACACCGCCGGCTGCGCTGCTGCCGGGACCGGGGCCGTGGACGGCTTTTCCGCCGGCGCTGGCGGACTGTTCGCGGTGCATGCGGACAGCAGCGCGAGCGTCATCGGCAGGTAGCGATGGTGCATGGATATCTCCTTGAAGGGCCGTACGCGACGGTGTCACGCACGATGCCATCATGCCTCCAGCGGAATCTCGCTGGCATGCTGCTGCAACCATTGCGCGAACGACTGCACGCGCGGGTTGAGCTGTCGTGTCACCGACGGGTCGCGCGCTGCACCGAATTCGCGGGCGAAGTCATGGTTGAACTGGAACATGTTGCCCAGGTCATCCGCGCCGGGAAAACCGAAGCCGCGGAACTGCGCCGGGGTCACGGCGTTGTAGCGCACCTCTCGTCCGAGCGCCTTGCCCAGCGCCGACGCGATCTGCGCACCGGTCAGGCTTTCGCCGACGATGCCGA
>JAQGOI010000146.1 GCA_028293685.1 Lysobacteraceae bacterium
GTCTGTGCGGCCATTTCCAGCTCGGCGCCATTGGTCGTGCCCGCGCCGGCGTTCTTGAAGTCGCCGAACAAGTCATCATTGATGCCGTCACCGTCACTGTCGTACGGGGTGATCACGCTGAGCTGGATATTGCGATAGTTGGTATGGAACGCCGCCACATTCAACGTGAGTAGTCCATCCAGCCATTGCGTCTTGGAGCCGAGCTCGTAAGCGATCGCGGTTTCGTCCTTGAACGGCTGGCCCGATTCGGGCACCGCGCGCGTATCGGCGCGGATGTTGTAGCCCCCGCTCTTGAAGCCGCGACTGGCCTGCACATAAAGCATCGCGTTGTCGGTCAGTTTGCGGGAGATGTTGATCAGCGGCGACAGCGAGGCGAAGGTTTTGGAGTGGGTGAAATCGGCGAACACGAAGCCGTTCGGCGTGTTGAACGTGGCATCGGTGTAGCCTTGGTTGACCACCGTGGCGGTTTTCTTTTCCGCGGTGTAGCGCAGGCCGAGTTCCAGGCTCAACCTGTCGTTGAAGTCCAGGGTCAGGTCGCCGTAGAGCGCGGCGCTGCGCGTGTTGACCACGCCGCGACTGACGACGAAGAACACATTCCTGCTGCTGGTCCTGACGTTGCCAGCGGCGTCGCCGTCCAGAAGGTAGAGCCCGGCGATGGCGTGGGCCCGGTTCCAGTCGGTGTGCAGCTGGAATTCCTGTGAAGTCTGCTCGTCGGCGAAGCGGCGCGTGACTTCGGAGATTGGCAACGGCAAGCCATCGAAATCAACATTGCCGATGGAGTCGCCGCTGCGATATGCGGTGATGGATTTCAACCCCAAGCGTTCATTGATGCGCCAGTCGACCGTCGCGGACAGGCCCTGCGAATTGACCTCGTCCAGGTTCGGCATGCCGCTGCGGGTGTCGTAATTGCCTGGGTCGGGCGGCGTCTGCTCAGGGTCGAACGGATTGACCGTCATGCGCTTGGCCGCGCGTGGACCGGACCGATCGCGCAAGTGGTCATACGCCAGGCGCACATCGATGTCGTCGTTGGGCAGCCACGTCGTGGCCACGCGCACCACCTGCGCATGCTTCGCGCCGACCTCCGCGCCGGTGACCAGATTTCGGCCAAAGCCGCCACGGTCGAAACTGCCGAAGGCGACCCGCGTGCGCAGGCGCTCGCCCATCGGCAGGTCGACGGTGGCTCTGACGTCGTGGCGCGCATAGGTTCCGAGGGTCACGCCTGCGTTGCCGGCGAATGAGTCGCCAGGTTCGCGGGTGACGTACTTGATCGCGCCGCCGATGCTGTTCTTGCCGTATAGCGTGCCCTGTGGGCCGCGCAGCACTTCGATGCGCTCGACATCGAGGATGTCGAGCAATGCCGCCTGCGGACGCGCCAGGTACACGTCATCGACATACACCGCTACCCCGGGATCCACGCCCCACACCGGCTCCGACTGGCCGACTCCGCGGATGTAGGCAGTGATCGCATTGTTGAAAGGTCGCGCTGCATAGATATCGACGTTGGGAACCGCCGCGCCCAGATCACCCAGGTCCTGCGCGCCACGCGTCTGCAGCTCCACGGCATCGAGCGCGGTGACCGACATCGGCACCTGCTGCAAGACTTCGTTGCGGCGTCTTGCGGTGACCACAATGCGATCCAGTTGCGCCGGCGTGACATCAGCGGCTCGTCGTGCATCCGGGGCAGGCGCGGAGTCCTGCGCCGCCGCGGCAAAGGCCGTTGATGCCATCACACACATCGAACACAAGGCGGCATGCTTGGACATCCCGGTCTCCCAATGCTTTTCGGCCCCATGGTAAGGGATCAGCTTTGCGGAGCGGATTTGTTGGGAAAAAGCCGTTTTGCCGCCCAATTCTCTTCGTCACACCGCCCTCCACCGCATGCGGCCCGGCGGAATCACCGGATCCGTCTTGGCGGACCATCACTGGTCATCTTGGGCTTCTTTCCGGTCGGGTCTGCGCACGCCCTGTTGTCCGTTTTTGCGATCTCGTCATAACCGTTCAGGCACGCAAGCACCCGCCAACGAATCCTGTGCATGCTCGGCAGGCGGTGAGGCTCGACATCGGGCAGAGCGAGTGTTGTGTTGAGTGGAAGGGGAACCATCGGCGACTTACGGCAATAGTCCAGATCAGCGCCCCGTACCCAGCATGTCTTATGCCTGTGTTTGCTTTCTGCCGGCAAGCAGTAGGCCGATCCATCCGGATGATATTTTTTTCCAAGATCCGCGCAGTCGTCCTGCGTGTTGCATGCGCGGTTGCCCAGCTCGGCAACAAGGCAGGCGCCGCCGGTTCCGTTTGACGTGATCCCGCCCCGGCGGGGCTCATCCACGCGGAACGAGCCTGAAATCCTGCCGCCGCTCACCTTGATCGGCCCGGCGACGATCTGTTTGCGCGTCTGGGAGTGAGCCGGAATCATGATCACTCCGAAGAGCAAGACAAGACCAACGAAAGAATGCTTCATGGCGAACAATCTTTCATGCAGGTTTGCCTCGGCGTGATCTCGGATGGCAGATTCGACATTACGTTTTTCGCGACGCGGATGGTCTGGCTCAGGGCACGATCTTCCATGCCTGGTTGGTTACCGGGGTCAGGGGCGACGCGGTTGCAACGTTGCCCGACCTCCAGGCAATGTCCGCGCCGGTAATCGTATTGCGCCATACGATGTCGGAACGGTGATCGCCATTGACGTCGGCGACCGACGCTGGAATCCATGCGGCCGATGCCGGGCCTAAGGCCACACTGGCGGTTGCGCTGGCCGAGCGCCAGATGCCGTTGGCCCCGGTCGCTGGATTGCGCCACAGCACGTCGGAGTGGCCGTCCCCGTTGAAGTCGCCGATCCCTGCGACTTGCCAGGCCAGGCGAAAGCGTTGATGCTGTTGATGTCGACAAGCCGCCATACGGCATTCGCGCCGGTAGCAGTGTTGCGCCACAGCACTTCAGACCGGCCATCGCCGTCGAAATCACCCGTGCCGACGACCTTCCATGAGAGGTTCACGGCGGAATTGGTGGGCCAGGCATACCAGAACGTCGATTCCCATCCATTTCTCACCACGAAGCCCACCGCGTTGTTGCCGGTGACACGATTGCGCCAGAAGATGTCCGTCAACTGATCGCCATCGAAATCACCGGTGCCGGCAACTTCCCAGTCGGGCTGGTCGAAACTCCCCGCCCAATCGAATTGCACCAGCTCCGCGCGTGCAGCG
>JAQGOI010000155.1 GCA_028293685.1 Lysobacteraceae bacterium
GGCCGGCACCTACATTGCGCTGGACGCCGCGTCCACGCTGTCGTCGTTCATGGTCGATGGCTGGCCCGACGAGCAGCGCTTTTTCGACGTGATCGGCGCGGTGGTCGCGCAGGCCAAGCAGGGCGGCCGGACGGTGCGCGCATTCGGCGAAATGGTGGCGCTGCTCTGGGCGCAGGGGCACAACGGCGCCACCGTGCGGCTGGAACATCTGTGGAACGAGCTGATCCACGAACAGTCGCTGGCGCTGTTCTGCGCCTATCCGCGCATCGGCGCGACGCGTGACCTGAGCGAGTCGCTGGCCGAGGTGTGCGCCTTGCACTCCAAGGTCTGCACGGTCTAGGTGGCGCGTCCGGCTCCACAGCACTTCTTGTACTTGCGACCACTGCCGCACGGGCAGGGCGCGTTGCGCTCAGGCGTTGCCGCACGCTGCCGGGGTTCGCGCGGGGTCAATGCCGCGATGCGATGCTGCTGCAGGTCGGCCAGCATCGCCGGCAGGCTGCCGATGATGTCCAGGCGCTGGCGGTAACTGATCGGCTCCGGCGCGGCCGTCGGATCATCGGACAGGATCTCGCCGCTGGCCAACTGGTCGAGGAGCACGAACACGGCATCGACCCAGTCGTTGTCGTCAAGCCAGCGTTCCCACGCGGCCTCGCGCAATTCGACGCCGCGAAAGAAACCGAACGCCCAGTCGCGGCCGACGTCCAATGCGTCGTCGTCCTCGGCGTCCGGATCTTCTGGCAGCCACAGCAGCGGCGCCAGCGTTTCGGGCAGTTCGTCGCCGTCGAAACACACGCGCTGCTGTGCCAGGAACCGCTGGTCCTCCAGCAGTGCGTCGACCGCCGCGCGCTCGGCAGCGCTGTCCCAGCGCGGCGGCGTTCCCCACACCGGCGGCTGCCACTCGTCCGCCGCAATCGGTTCAGGCGACAGCACCAGCGCGGACAGATAACCGTCGAGCGCCTCCAGGTTGAAACCCCGGAACGGCACCGCGCGCTGCTCGAGCAGCTGTGCGAGGCGTTCGAGTTGATCGTCGTCGGGAAGGTGGGACATGGCCGCGCGTCGTCGGGCGATGCAGCATACGCACCTGCGGCGCCGCATCGTCGATGCGACGCCATGGGCGGTCACGCAATTACTTGATGTCGAACTCGCGGGTCTGCAGGCTGGTGCCGGCGGACTGGACATCCAGCTTGTAGTGTCCAGCGGGCCAGCCGCTGGGCTTGGTGATGCTGAATTCGGTGACCTGCGGGCCGGCGGGGACGGTCTTGTTCTGGGTGTCGACGACCTTGTCGCCCATTGTCCACTTGGCGACCAGATCACCACCGGGGCCATCGGTTGCGACCGAGGCATGGATGGTGTCCTTGGTGCCGAAGCTGGTCATCGGCGTCGCGATCCTGTTGTCCGCGCCGATGCTGTTGCCAAGGTCGACCGTGGTCACGCTCAGGGTCGTGGCGACCGGGGCGGGAGCCGGGGCAGGGGTGGTCGTGGGTGGTGGTGGCGTGGTCGCCGTCGTGTCGGTGGCCGGCGGCGCCGGGGTTTCGTCGTGTTTCTTGCAGCCGGCCATGGCCAGCGTGGCGAACAGCGCGGCGGCGATTGCGGTGTGGACGTCCTTGCGGTTCATCGTGATCTCCTTCTGTGCGGAAAAAAATTGGCGGTCAGCCGTCGAGCGCCGGGAGTCTGAGGACCTGTCCGGGCCGGATGCGGTCGGGGTCGTCGAGTTGGTCGCGATTGGCGTCGAAGATCGCGTGCCAGTGGCTGGCGCGGCCGTAATGGTGCTGCGAGATCTGCGACAGGGTGTCGCCATGCTTCACGGTGTAGGTATCGCCGCCGCTGGCAGGCACCGTATCCGAATGGCTCTGCACGTCGGCGAATCCGGGGCTGCGGTTGGCGCCCGGGACGGTGTCGACATGGCCTTGCACGTCGGAAAAATCAGGGCTGGACGGGTCGTTGTCTTCAGGGATTCGAGGGGACATCGGATCGCTCCTGCGCGCGGAGGGCGCCTGAGGCTCGCACCCGGAGCATTGGGTGCACGTGAATGCACACGGCCGCGCTACTGGCGCGGGTCGCGCCCCCACGCCGGCACCGGATGTCCCGGCGTCGCCCGCCACGGATTGATGTCCAGCCCGCCACGGCGTGTGTAGCGCGCATGCACCGACAGGGCCTCCGGGCGGCAGCGCGCCATCACGTCGACGAACATGCGTTCGACGCACTGCTCGTGGAATTCGCAGTGCTCGCGGAACGAAACGATGTAGCGCAACAGCCCCGCGCGATCGATGCGCGGCCCGCGATAACCGATGCGCACGCTGGCCCAGTCAGGTTGCCCGGTGACTGGACAGTTCGACCTGAGCAGGTCCGACCGCAGCGTTTCCTCGATGACGTCGCCGGCGCTGGCGCCCAGGTAAGCGGGACGGGGCGGCCCGTAATCGTCGATATCCAGCTGCTGTGCATCGATGCCGATGCTGTCGTCGGCCTCGACCGGCGGCAGGCCCCATGCGACATGCACGCGGCTACCGGCGCACGTCGACAGATCGTCGACGATGCGCGTGCGCGCGCCGTCGGCATCGGCGAAACGGGCGCCGTTGAGCGAGTTGAAATACAGCTTCAGCGACTTGGACTCGATCAGGTTGGGTGAGTCTGCCGGCACTTCGAGCGTTGCCGTTGCCGTGCACGGTTTGCCGCGTGCATCCAGCCAACCCAGTTCATAGGCATGCCAGCGGTCGGCGCCGACAAAGGGCAGCGCGACATCGATGCCCAGCGACTGCCGGCCAGGCGCGCGCGGTATCGCGAACAGCAGGTGCGGGTCGTACGCGTTCGGGTAGTCGACGCTGCGGCCGAGACTGGAATCAGCGGGCGTGTTCATGCCGCCAGTCTAATCGGCGCTGCGTTCGCCTCAGCGATTGACCATCTGCATCATCTCGGCCGGATAGCGCCCGCCGGCGGCGGCATCGATCGGGAACGTGGCTTCGAGCCTCGCCAGGTCCGACACGTCCAGCTGGATGTCGAGCGCAGCGACGTTCTCCTCCAGATGGCGCCGGCGCCTGGTGCCGGGGATCGGCACGATATGCGCGCCCTGCGCGAGCACCCATGCCAGCGCCAGCTGTCCGGGCGTGCAACCCTTGTCCTGCGCCAGTGCCTGGACCTGCTGCACCAGCGCCAGGTTGCGGTCGAAATTGGCGCCCTGGAAACGCGGGCTGTTGCGGCGGTAGTCGTCCTGCTCGAAGTCATCCGGACTGCGGATGGCGCCGGTGAGGAAGCCGCGCCCAAGCGGGCTGTAGGGGACGAACCCGATGCCCAGCGCATCACAGGCGGCGAGCGTGCCGGTGGTTTCCGGATCGCGCGTCCACAGCGAATATTCGCTCTGCAGTGCGGTGATCGGATGCACCGCGTGCGCGCGGCGCACGGTGTCGGCCGACGCTTCCGACAGGCCCAGGTAACGGACCTTTCCCTGCACGACGAGATCGGCCATCGCACCGACGGTGTCCTCGATCGGCACGCCCGGATCAACGCGGTGCTGGTAATACAGATCGATGTGCCCGACACCCAGCCGCTGCAGGCTGCCTTCCACGGCGCCGCGCACGTAGTCCGGATGTCCGTTGATGCCGCGCACGGCCGGGTTTTCGGGATCGCGGACGATGCCGAACTTGGTTGCGATGAAGGCCTGCTCGCGACGGCCTTTCAGGGCACGTCCGAGCAGCACTTCGTTGGTGTGTGGGCCATACATGTCGGCGGTGTCGAACAGGCTGATGCCCAGGTCGAGTGCGCGCTGGATCGTGGCGATCGATTCGGCGTCGTCCTGCGTGCCGTAGAAATCCGACATGCCCATGCAGCCCAGGCCGAGCGCGGAGACGGTTGGGCCATTGCGGCCGAGCGAGCGGGTTTGCATGACGGCTCTCCGGAGGTGGGAGCCGGACGTTACACCGCGCCGGCTTAAGGTCCCGTGCGCATGCGCCACTGCGCAGGTCAGCGTTTGCGCCTGGCCCGCGGATGCGCGGCGTCGTAGACCTTGGCCAGGTGCTGGAAATCCAGGTGCGTGTAGATCTCCGTCGTGGCGATGTCGGCGTGTCCGAGCAGTTCCTGCACGCCACGCAGGTCGCCCGACGATTCGAGCACGTGGCTGGCGAACGAATGCCTGAGCAGATGTGGATGCACGCGCTTGAACAGGCCCTGCCGCAGCGCCAGCTGGCGCAGGCGCAGCTGTACCGCCCGTGGCGTGATCGCGCCGTTGCGGCCGGGGAAAATCGGCAGGTCGCTCGTCGGCTTCTGGTCGTCGCGCCACGCCGCCAATGCCACACGCGCATGCGAACCGACCGGGACGCTGCGCTGCTTGCGGCCCTTGCCGAGCACCGTCACCAGGCCGTCGGCAAGGTCCAGGTCCTGCCAACGCAGTGCGCACAGCTCCGACAGGCGCAGGCCCGACGAATAGAACAACTCGAGCAGCGCGCGATCGCGCAGGCCCAGCGGCACGTCCGTGGGCACTTCCACCAGGCGCGCGGCCTCGTCGGCATCGAGCACCTGCGGCAACTTGCGCGGCGCCTTGGGTGCACGGATACCGTCGGCGGGACTGGCGGCGATGCGCCCGTGCCGCAGCAACCAGCGATAGAAACTGCGGCACGCCGACAGGCGCCGCTGCAGGCTTTTCGGCGACAGGCCGCGCCGGTGCTCGGCGGCCACGAAGCCGCGCAGCTGTTCGGTCTGTAGAGCGACAACAGTCCACGTCTGCGCCTGCGCCCACGCTGCAAGCGCGCCCAGGTCGCGGCGGTACGCATCCAGCGTGTGCGCCGACATCTGCCGTTCGACCGCAAGATGCTCAAGGAAGGCATCGACGTCGGCGTGCGCGATGCGGATCGGCGCGCCGTCCGTCGCGTCGCGCTCCACGACCGCCGCGCGTGGATCAGCCATCGAACCGGCGCAGCGCCACGGCCAGTGCCTCGCCCATCATGCGCAGGAACAGCGTGCCCATGCCCGGATAGAAGCGATTGGCGTCGTGGCTGCCGACGGCGAGTACGCCCACACCGGGCAGCGGCAGCATCGCGCTGGACTGTACGTCTTCGGCACGCACGCCGTAGAGCAGGGCATTCTTGTCGGCATGCAGGCGGCCGCAGATCGGCTCGTCGGCGGCGAGCGCATCGCGGAATGGCGCCAGCCGCGTGTCGTCGGTGGTGATGACCTGCAGCCAGTCGTGTTCGTCGAGGCCGGCGACCGGTTCGAACAGCACGAAGCGCACGAGGTCGCCCTGGAAATCCTCCGCCAGCGCCGCCGCCATCGCGCGCACGGTGCCGGCCGCATCGCCCTGCTTGAGCAGCGCCAGCGTCAGCTGGTGCGTGCGTACGGCCAGGCGTTCGTTCTCCTGGGCATTGGCGAAGAGTTCCTGCAGCCGGCGCGACAGTTCGCGGTTCTTGTCGCGCAGCACGTCGAGCTGGTAGCTGGCCAGCGACGCCGCCGGTCCCTGCTCGCGCGGCACCACCATGGTGATCGCGAGATCAGGAAACTGCTGCAGGAATGTCGGGTGCCGGCGCAACCACGCGGCGACTTCGTGCGCGCCGAGCTTTTCGGTGGCCGAGCTCACGACGCCGTGTCCGTGCGGTGGTCGTGCATGCGGAACGATGTCATTGCAGAAATTCTCCTTCGAAGACGAAAGTG
>JAQGOI010000168.1 GCA_028293685.1 Lysobacteraceae bacterium
CGTCCAGTCGACGTGGAATTTCCACAGGTTCAGCGAATTGGAACCGAAGTTCACCAGGACATTCGGTGCGCCGGCCGGCGGTGCGGTGGCGCCATCCAGATCGGCCGGAAGCACGCCACCGTAGCTGGTCGACAGCTGGTAGCACTGCTGCGTCGCAGCGGCGCCGGTTAGCATCTTCGCGCGATCGTAGGCGCAGAGTTTGGCGCCGGCGAAGCTGTTGCCGTTGAACATGTTGAAGGTCGTGTAATACGCGTCCGGCCAAACCCCCATCTTCGGATAGTCGGGGAAGACGCTGCCGTAGTTAAACGCATACAACCAGTAACCGCCGGTGGCATCGCTGGTCTTGGAGACCGCAACGCACTGGTAGTAAGGCGCGGCCGTGACGGCGAACTGCGAGATCACCCAGCGGTTCGCGGCCTTGTCGTAGACGACGACGGCATCGCCATCGTTGTCGGCTTCGCACGGCCCGCCGAAACCGCGCCAGACGGTGTTGGTGGGCACAGGGCCGTACGTGACCTGCTTGGTGGCCTTGTCGAAGAAGGCCAAGCTGGTGTTCACGACCTGTACGTACTGCGTCGCGCCGACCGCGCCGACCGTATCCGGCGGTGCGCTGGTCACATTGAAGCCGCCGGCCGGACCGGTGAACCCGACGCCGACGCCCGGCACGGCCGTGCCCAGTACCGGTGCGGCCGTCGAAGGAGCCGTGCCCTGCACTGCGCGATCTGCGTGGTCACCTTGTGTATCCACCCGCGGCAGTCGCCGTACCGCATGTTCTTTCGGCGGCTTGGTCAGATCGGCCGGGTTGTAAGGCGCATGGCGCAGCGAGGTCAATTGACCATGGCGTGCGGTCGTGACGGTCGGATGGCCGTTGCCAGCCGCGATCGCCGAGGACATTCCGGCGATGCCGATGGCGATGGCCACGACCAAGGGCGACAGCAGCGCCCGGTTGGAAGACTGAACCAGCATAAAGTGCTCCTTTCGCGAACGGTTGAGGAGGGCGCGGAGTGGCAGGGGTCCGCGGGGGCAGCGACACGTGGAATGACCTGCTGACCTGATTCCCGCAGCAGAACTTGCGCAGCAATCATTGGCCCGGCCGCGTTAACCTTTTGTTTCCGCTGGGGCTGAATCCTTCAGCGCAACAGCCAACTGGCGATCGGCACGCTCGCCTTTGGAGGGCCGCCAGCTAACGCCTCATCGCGGTCGTCGCTCGGTAGGCCTGTGCGGCGGGCGATTGCCGGGGCGACCCAATGATCGGCACGCCGGCATCGCCCTTTCCGACGGATCCCAGGATCGAGGGAGGCTGCCCAACAGGGGCACGCCGCAGCGGATCGTTCCCTCATTGGCCCTCAAGCGCAGAGCGAGGGCCGGTCGGCGTGCTAGGTTCCGCCCTTTGCGGGAATTCGAATGGCCGGCAGCAGCGGACAGTTATCCACGGAACGCATGACTGGACCCGAACTCTGGGAAGCAGCACAGAAGCAGGTCCTGCAGGGACACACCGATGCCGCGCGCGCTTCGCTCGAAGCGCTCCTGGCGAAGCATCCCGGACAAGTCGGGGCACGCATGCTTCTGGCTGCCGTCATTCTCGAGAAGGGCAAGGTCCGAGGGGCGACGGAGCAGATGAAGCTGGCCGCTGCCGGTCTGTCCCAGGACGAAATGCTCGTCGCCCGCGTGGCCCAAGGGCTTTCCAGGCTCGGCGAAATCAATGCTGCACGCGCCTGCCTGATGCATCCGGCTGTTGCGCGTACGCGTTCCGGACCGGCGTTGACGGCGATCGGACACGTGTACCAGGGTCTGGGACTGCAGATGCAGGCACTTCAACTCATGGATCGGGCGCGCGCAACCGGATACGACAATCCGGACTTCCGCTATTTCCGGGCATTGCAGCTGCAGTTCAACGGGAATCTGGAGCAAGCCGAAATCGAGATGGAAAGCTGCCTCCGACTCGGACCGACCTTTGGGCGCGCTTCGCTGTCGCTGGCCCGCATCCGCAGGCAGACGGCCGCCTCCAACCATGTCGACTTCATCCGGTCGCGCCTGTCCGCAGTTCCGAAGGGTAGCGAAGACCACGCCGCATTCGAATTTGCCCTGTACAAGGAGTTGGAGGACCTCGGACAGCTGGATGAAGCCTGGGCTGCACTGGAGCGCGGCAATGCTGTCATGGCCTCCCGCCTCCCCTACGATCCGGCCGCCGAGGAGGCGCTGTTCGACGACATCATCCGCCGCTTCGACACCGATTTTCTGTCACGGCCTGCGCAGCAACCGGAAGGGCCCACGCCCATTTTCATTGTCGGCATGCCGCGCTCAGGCACGACGCTGCTGGAACGCATTCTTGGCAACCATTCGATGGTTCGTTCCGCCGGTGAATTGTCCGACCTGCCGCGCCAGCTGCGCTGGGTCGCCGACCGGCACGGGCATCCGCCTCTCGATCACGCACTTCTCCGGGACGTGCCTTCCCTGGATTTCGCGCTACTGGGTCGACGTTATCTGGAGCAGAGCCAGTGGCGCGCCGAAGGGCGGCCTTTCTACGTGGATAAGTTGCCCCCGAATTTCATGCTGGTCGGTTGCATCCGGCGCGCCCTTCCGCACGCCAAGGTCATCCACATGACCCGCGACCCGATGGACCTGTGCTTCTCCAACTACCGCGCGATGTTCGGCGACGCGTATGGGTATTCCTACGATATCGCCCGCCTCGCCCACCACCACGCGCAATACACGCGACTGATGACGCATTGGCGGGAAACGATGCCGGAATTCATTCTCGACTTGCCGTATGCCGATCTCGTCACACGGACCGAGGAGACGTGTAGTCGTCTATTCGATTTCTGCGGCTTGTCAGCAGAAGCCGGCGGCCTTGACCATACGTCCAACGAAACCAGCGTGGCGACCCTGAGCAGCGCGCAGGTGCGGCAACCAATCCATGCGCGCGGCCTGGGTGAGTGGCGTCGTTTCGAGCGTCAGTTGCAGCCGTTGAGCGGGTTATTGAGCCCCTCCGCGGGGAGCTGAGCTGATGCTTTGAAGGTTGTTGCTGATGCCTGCGTCGTCTTCCCGTAGCTGACCAGCGATTGATCATTCACCCATCAGGGATGAGGCGATTGGCATCGGAGCACGAGGGCGGCTGGCAAGCATTGCGGCCAGACGAAGGGCCGTCTCCCGATAGCACGCGGCGGCACTGGATTCCGGTGCGTAGGCAACGATCGGAACGCCGTGGTCGCCCTGCTCGCGAATGGCCTGTTGCAGCGGCAAGCTGCCCAGCAGCGGTACGCCGTACTGCTCCGCCATGCGCCGGGCGCCGCCTTCTCCAAACAGGTGCTCGACGTGACCGCATTGGCCGCAGACGTGCACGGCCATGTTCTCGATCAGGCCCAGCACCGGAACCTGTACCTTCTCGAACATCCGCAGCGCCTTGCGCGCATCCATGGTCGCGACTTCCTGCGGCGTGGTGACGATCACGGCACCCGCCACCGGGATCTTCTGCGCCAGCGTCAGCTGGATATCGCCCGTCCCCGGCGGCAGGTCCACGATCAGGTAGTCGAGCCCGCCCGTATCACTGCCCCAAAGTGTTTGCGTGAGCAGCTGGGTGAGTGCGGAGGTTGCCATGGGTCCACGCCAGATCATCGGCGTGTCCTGCTCGACCATCAATCCGATCGACATGGCCTCGATGCCGAAGGCACGCATGGGCTCGATCATCTTGCCGTAGGGGCTGTCCGGTCGCCCCGACAACCCGAGCATCGTCGGAACGCTGGGGCCGTACACATCCGCATCGAGCAGACCCACGCGCGCACCTTCTCCAGCCAGCGCGAGGGCCAGGTTGACGGCCGTCGTCGACTTGCCGACGCCTCCCTTGCCTGAACCCACGGCAATGATGTTGCGCACCTGCGGGAGGGGCGATACGCCCGGTTGCGGTGCATGGACTGCGATCCGCCAGGTCATCTCCAGGCTCGCAAGCTCCAACCCATTGGCTGACAGCACGGCCGCAACGGCTTCACGGGTCGACGCAGCGGCGCCCGGCCCCTGCGGAAATCCCAGGGTCAATGCGACAGCCGCCCGACTGCCGTCGACAGCCACCTTGGCGCGGGCCTGCGTGGCACCAAGACTCATGCCGATGTGGCCTGGGACGGCGAGCAAAAGCGCACTCTCGATTGAGTCATTCACCTGAACGAAATCTTCCTATAGAGGGGGTGTGACAATCTCGTTAACACCATGTTAATGTGCGGGGGTCGGCTGAAATGCATCCGGTCCGGCACTGAACGCACGTCTAGCGCCGGCTTCCGGCTCCAACCATCCGTACGCAGGGGTTGAATAATGTCATCTAAAGTCTTTGGGCTGGAACGCAGCCGCCTGAGCGCTGCCTTGTTTGCCGCGCTCGTCATGCCGGTCACCGGCTTGGCATTGGCGCAGAACGCCGCCCCGCCACAAACCACGCCAGACCAGGCCCCAGACCAGACCACGCCTGCTTCGACCAAGGCCGCAAACCTCGACAAGATCGTGGTAACCGGTTCGCTCATTCCGCAGACGACGCTCGAAACAGCCAAGCCGGTATTGGTCATCTCGGCCCAGGACCTGAAAACGCGCGGCTTCACCAGCGTCCAGGATGCGTTGCACCAGACCTCGTTCGCCACCGGTGGCACGCAGGGCAACCAGACCCAAGGGTCATTTACACAAGGTGTCGAAACCAACAGCTTGTTTGGTCTGGATCCCGGCTACACCAAGTACCTGATCGATGGTCGGCCCATGGCCGACTATCCGGCGCTGTACAACGGCAGCAGCATGATCAACAACATCAGCGGCATTCCTGTCGACCTGGTGGAACGCATCGAAATTCTTCCGGGTGGGCAGTCGTCGCTCTACGGTTCCGACGCCATTGCCGGTGTTGTCAACATCATCCTCAAGAAAAAGATTGAGGGAACCATCTTGAGCGGCCGGCTTGGCGGCTACGACGAAGGCGGCGGCACCAGCCAGCGCGCGAGCCTGGCGACCAGCTTCGCCAGTGCCGATGGCCGTTTCAACGTTCTCTTCGGCATTCAGCTGGATCATAGCGATCCGATCTGGGGCTACCAGCGCGACCTCACCAAGCAGTTCAACGTAAACGGTGCGACTCCGGCCGGAAATCCGTCCCCGCCGGTCGCGAGCCGTGACTTCCTGGTCATTGGGTACTATTCAAGCTACAACTTCCTGGACCCGAACAATTGCGACAACGTCTCCAGTGGGTTCGGCGGGACTGAAGGCTTGCAGACGCGTGCGGGGCGGCCAGCACCGTATTGCGGCTCGTTCTACACCCCGGGGTACGCGACGGTAAAGGACAGCAAGCTCGGCGGTCAGATCTACTCCCACGCGACGTTTGATATCAACGACAACGTGCAGTTGTATGGCGATGTGCTTTACAGCAGCGAGAAGACCAAGTATCACGTTGGCTCGCAATTCACCTGGTGGGGCAGCAGCGTCGAATTCGCCGGTTCCGGCGGCTATTATTTCGATCCGAACATCGGCGACTTCATGCAATTGCAGCGCAGCTTCATGCCCGAAGACATGGGCGGATGGGAGCGCTCGATGAACAGCAACAGTGATCGTGCTTATGCCGTGACGTTGGGTGCGGACGGAACCTTGGGAAGTTCAAACTGGGATTACGACATCGGATTCACGAGGACCGAATACAACCTCACCGAGAACAACTTCGTACGCTTGGCCGGCCCCATCAACGACTATTTCAATTCGCATGTCCTGGGTCCGCAGCAGGGAACGGCCTATGGGTATCCGGTCTTCACCCCAAACTATGCGGCCTTTTACCAGCTGATTCCGCAAGGCGACTTCGACAGCTTTACGTCGGTCTCGCACAGCCGCAGCCGGACCTACGACAACATGGTGCGCGCGCAGGTCACCAATGGTTCGCTGTTCACGATGGGCGGTGGCGATGCCGGCATCGCGTTGGCGGTCGAGGGCGGTAGCCAGGGCTGGAGTTACAATCCTGATCCGCTCCTGATTCCGGACCCCGTGACACTCGAATCGCAGGTGTGGGGCCTGACATCCGTCAGCGGAAGCGGATCGCGCTCCCGTTCTGCCGTCGTCGCAGAGTTGCGCTTGCCGATCTTCAAGCCGCTGACGTTGTCGATGTCCGGGCGATATGACCGGTTTGATGCGGGCGATACCACCTTCTCAAAGCCGACGTACAACCTCGGCATTGAATATCGCCCGTTCGAAAGCCTGTTGTTCCGGGGACAGTACGGCACCTCTTTCAAGTCACCCACGCTTTCCGATGAATTCCAGGGAGCGAGCGGCTTTTATAGCAGCACCCAAGACTATCTCTACTGCCACGCTCACGGCGGGTACGGAGTCGGCGAATTCGACCAGTGCTATGCCGACCCCACCATCAACCCAGTCAACGCGCTGCCGGAATATTTTGGAACCCAATCCGGCAATCCGGAGTTGAAGCCAATCACCGCGAAGAACTGGAGCTACGGCGTGGTGTGGGCTCCGTCACCGAAATTTTCCGTGGGTGCGGACTACCACCACTGGAATATCCGGAATGAGGTTGCGCTCCAAAGCGTCGACCGGTTAATGCAGGAAGACTTGAACTGTACGCCGGTCGCCCAGGGCGGCACCGGCGCGCTCGATCCGAATTCCGGCGAATGCCAAGCCGCGTTCGCCGCGATCGTGCGAAACAATCAAGGTGTACTGCAGACAGTGCATGTCACCAAGATCAATGTGGCTCGGGAGGTCCTGGACGCAGTGACATTGGATACCCACTACGTGCAGAGCTTGGGCGGCTGGGGTGATCTGAATTTCCGGGGTTCCTGGACGCGCGACCTGAAGCACGATCAGCAGACCTATCCCGAAGATGACGTCATCAACCTGCTCAACAACGGTTATTACAGCCGTGATCCGCACTACCGGGCCAACGCCTCGCTGGCATGGAGCAAGGATCCCTGGACGGTCACCGTGTACGGTAACTACATCGGCCCGACTGGCAACAGCATCGCCTGGAACGACTTGGCCGGGTTCGACGCGGTCGGTGGCGGTCATGTAGGTTCCTACACGACATACAACGCCAGCGTGCAGTGGGATGTGACTCCGGACTTCCAGGTGTCGTTCATCACGACCAACCTGTTCAACCGGATGCCGGACATGGACACGCGTTCTTACACCGGCCTTTCGGGCGCGCCTTACAACAGCGACATGTTCGACGTGTACGGCCGCGCCTATTACCTGGAAGCCCGCTGGAACTTCGGCAAGACCAAGTAATCGCAACG
>JAQGOI010000191.1 GCA_028293685.1 Lysobacteraceae bacterium
CGCCGGCAACATCCTGCGATGTCGTGATCGTCGGCGGCGGCGCTGCCGGGCTGATGTGCGCACTGATCGCGGGCCGGCGCGGGCGTCACGTGATCGTGCTCGAGCGCGCCAATCGCGTCGGCAAGAAGATCCTGATGTCCGGCGGCGGGCGCTGCAATTTCACCAATACCGGCACGTCGCCGGCACGTTTCCTCTCAGCCAACCCGCACTTCTGCAAATCGGCGCTGGCGCGTTATACGCCGGACGATTTCGTCGCGATGGTCGAGCGTCATGGCATCGCCTACCACGAGAAGGAACTCGGCCAACTGTTCTGCGACGTATCGTCAAAGCAGATCGTGAAGATGCTCCTGGATGAATGTGCCGCAGCGGGCGTACGGGTCGAGACCAGCTGTACGATCCAGGGCGTTCAATCCCACGATGGCGGGTTCGAACTGTCCACCACGCGCGGGCCGATGCATGCGCCGGCGCTCGTGATCGCTACTGGCGGCCTGTCGATCCCGAGCATGGGCGCAAGCGGTTTCGGCTACGACATCGCGCGCCAGTTCGGCCACACGGTATTGCCAACCCGCGCCGGGCTGGTTCCACTCACGCTCAGCGGCACGCACCAGGAGCGGCTTGCCGACCTCAGCGGCGTCGCGGTGGAAGTCGAGGCGCGCTGCAACGACACGCATTTCCGCAACGCGATGCTGATCACGCACCGCGGCGTCAGTGGCCCCGCGATCCTGCAGATATCGTCCTACTGGAGTCCTGGCGATCTTCTGCTGCTCGATCTGATGCCCGGAACCGACGCGCTTGCGGCGCTGCGCGCTGCGCGGGTCGAACGTCCCGATGCGGAACTGAAGACCATCCTCGGTGAATGGCTGCCAAAGCGTTTTGCGCAGCGCCTGTGCGACGCCTGGTTTGCCAACCGGCCAATGAAGCAGTACGACCCGCCGGAGCTGCAGGCTATCGCGCAAGGACTGTCCGCATGGCCGCTGGTGGCCAGCGGAACCGAAGGCTATCGCACCGCCGAGGTCACCCTGGGTGGCGTCGACACCAATGAACTTTCATCGACATCCCTGCAGGCGCGCCGCGTTCGCGGCCTGCACTTCATCGGCGAGGTCGTCGACGTCACGGGATGGCTCGGCGGATACAACTTCCAATGGGCCTGGGCTTCGGGTCATGCCGCCGGAATGGCCGTCTGATCCAGCCCCGCTCACGTGGTTTCCACAAAACGTTGACAGCTCCATGTGGTTCCATGCGCCTCTGCGTGGCCGTTGTTCGCGGCCCTCATCAAGCCATCCACTGGAGCCTCATGCCCGATCCTTCCATCGCGCCGCGCGCGTCCGTCAGCACGGGAATTGCCGGCCTGGACGCCGTGCTCGGCGGCGGCCTCACTCCCGATCGCCTGTACCTGGTCGAAGGCGTCCCCGGCGCGGGAAAGACCACGCTGGCGATGCAGTTCCTCCTCGATGGCGCCGCTCGCGACGAAACCGTCCTCTATGTGAGCCTGTCCGAAACCCTCTCCGAACTACGCGAAGTTGCCCAGTCGCACAACTGGTCGCTCGCAGGAGTGAATATCCATGAACTCTCGACGACGGATCAGAACCTCAACCCCGACGAGCAGTACACGATGTTCCACCCGTCGGAAGTCGAACTGAGCGAAACGATCCAGTCGATCCTGCGCGAGGTCGATCGCCTGAAGCCGACGAGGCTGGTGTTCGATTCACTGGCGGAGTTGCGCCTGCTGGCGGGATCTCCACTGCGCTATCGCCGCCAGGTACTCGCACTCAAACAGTATTTCAGTGGGCATGGCTGCACGGTGCTGTTGCTCGACGACAGTGCGATCAGTGAATATGGATTGCACGTCCATACGATCGTGCACGGCGTCGTCTCGCTGGATCAACTCAACCCCGAATATGGCGGCGACCGCCGTCGATTGCGCGTCAGCAAATATCGCGGACGGCGGTTTCGCGGGGGCTTCCACGACTACCACATCCTCACAGGCGGCCTTGCGGTATTTCCGCGCCTTGTCGCCGCCGAGCATCGCCGCGAAACCGCGCACGAGACAGTGAGCAGCGGCCTGCCTGCGCTCGATGCGCTGCTCGGTGGTGGACTGGATCGCGGGACCAGCACCCTGGTGGTCGGTGCGGCTGGAACCGGCAAATCGTCACTGGTGACGCACTTCATGATGGAGGCCGCGAACCGCGGTGAACGCTCCATGCTGTTCGCCTTCGACGAAAGCATCCATTCGCTGGTCACTCGCTCCAGGAGCATCGGGTTCGACGTCGAAACCCACATCGCGTCCGGACTCATCAAGGTACAGAGCGTCGATCCGGCCGAACTGCTGCCCGGTGAATTCGCCCAGGCCATCCGCGACGCTGTCGAGAACGACGGCGTCCGTGTCGTCGCGATCGACAGCCTCAACGGCTATCTCAACGCGATGCCCGAAGAGCGCTTCATGATCGTGCAACTGCATGAACTGCTCACCTACCTTGGCCAGCTCGGCGTGGTCACCCTGCTGGTAAGCACGCAGCCAGGGTTGATCGGCCCGATGGCACAGGGCGTGGACGTGAGCTACATCGCCGATGGCGTGATCCTGATGCGGTATTTCGAAGCACGCGGTGAAGTGCGCCAGGCGATCTCGGTGCTGAAGAAGCGTACCGGTGCGCACGAACGATCCATTCGCGAAATCAGGGTGAGCCGCGATGGCATCGCCATTGGCGAGCCGCTGCGTGAATTCCAGGGAATCCTGACCGGCGTGCCGCAGGAGCGCCAGATCGGCGCGGATGACCACGTCGTCGCGCGGGAGCACGCGGGCGCGTGACCAGCGCAGCCACACGCAACCCTGACCAACGCGTGCTGATGCTGCTGGCCACCGCGCGCGACGCGTCGATGACCAGCGACATCCTGGCGCAGGCCGGCATCGACGCCGAGGCGTGTTCCGGAACGAACCAGCTTGAGTACGACCTCGCAATGGGCGCCGGTGCCGTGCTGGTCTGTGAGGAAGCCCTGGTTTCGGGGGCGCAGGAGACCTTGGCGCGCCTGGTCGCAGGCCAGCCACGGTGGTCGGATCTTCCCGTGCTTGTACTGACCCGCCGCGGAGCCGATTCACCGGATGTCGGCGTCGCACTCGAGCAGCTGGGCAACGTCACCCTGCTGGAGCGCCCGCTGCGTCTTGCGACGCTGATCAGCACCGTGCGCACCAACCTTCGGGCCCGGCAGCGCCAGTACCAGATCCGCGATCAGTTGATCGAACAGGAACTTGCCCGCGCCGAACTGGCGGAGGTCGCCCGCCGCAAGGACGAATTCCTGGCGATGCTCGCGCACGAACTGCGCAACCCGCTTGCGCCCATCCGCAACGCACTGCATCTGCTCGGAGCCGATGAAAACCTCGATGCACCGTCGCGACGGCCCATACGCGCCATGATGGAGCGACAGGTGAACCACATGGTGCGCCTGGTCGATGACCTGGTGGACATGTCGCGCATCTCCCGCGGCACGATCGAACTGCGACGTGAACCCACCACCTTGTCTACGGTGATCCGCAATGCCGTGGATTCAAGCGCGCCGCTGGTGGCCGCCGGAAAACACACGTTGACGGTGGATGTCGACGATGGGCTGACCATCGATGCCGATCCCGTGCGGATCGCGCAGGTCTTCGGCAACCTGCTGAACAATGCCGCCAAGTACGCAGAGCCCGGCGGCCACATCGCGTTGTCGGCACGACGCGACGACGATGACGTCCTGGTGAGTGTCGTCGACGATGGCATCGGCATCGAGCCCGAAATGCTGCCGCAGGTCTTCGAGCTGTTCACGCAGGAGCGTCGCGCGCAGCATCGCGCCCAGGACGGCCTTGGAATCGGTCTGACACTCGTGCGCACGCTGGTGGAAATGCACGGCGGCCGCGTCGAGGCCAGCAGCAAGGGCCGTGGTTGTGGTGCCGAGTTCGTGGTGCGCCTGCCGCTGGCCGTCGACGTCACCGCCCGCGACGCCGCCATCGATCCGACGCGTACAACGCCCGCCCTGTTGGATTCGCGTATCCGGATCCTCGTCGTCGACGACAATCGCGATGCCGCCAATTCGCTGGGAATGGTGCTGGATGTGTTGCAGGTCGACAACCGCATCACCTACAGCGGCGAGGACGCGATTGCGCTTGTGGGCCAGTACGCGCCGGATGCGGTGCTGCTGGATATCGGGATGCCAGGCATGGACGGCTATGAGGTCGCCCGCAGGATTCGCCGCGCAGGCAACAAGGATGTGTTGCTGGTTGCCGTCACCGGCTGGAGCCAGGTGGAGGACCGGCACAAATCGTGTGCCGCTGGCTTCGACCATCACCTGAGCAAGCCGGTCGAGATCGACGGGTTGCAGGCACTCCTTGCAATGGTGTCCGCCGCTGACGACATTCGCCGCGGCCCGATGGCGATTGCCCGCTGACTGCGTGAAACCCGCAGCCGTGATGCACGCATAATGCAGGCCCGTCGCTGCAACACATGGCCATGTCCGAACCCGGTTGCGTGCGGCGCGTGGCAATCGTTGGTGGCGGCCCTGCCGGACTGATGGCCGCCCAGGCCGCGCATGACGCCGGCGTCGCGGTCGATGTATTCGAAGCCAAGGGCTCCGTCGGACGCAAATTCCTGGTTGCCGGCAAGGGCGGGCTCAACCTCACGCATTCCGAACCGCGCGGTGCGTTCGATGCGCGTTATGGCGCGCGTCGCGTCGCTGTCGCCGACTGGCTCGATGCTTTCGATCCGCAGGCCGTTCGTCATTGGGCACGCGGGCTGGGCATCGAAACCTACGTCGGCAGTTCGGGACGCGTATTCCCGCTGGATCGCAAGGCAGCGCCGCTGCTGCGCGGCTGGGTTCGGCGTCTGCGCGATGCTGGTGTGCAGTTCCATGTGCATCACCGCTGGCTCGGCTGGGACGCACAAAGCCGATTGCGTTTCGATACCCCCGATGGCGAACGCAGTGTCGAATGCGACGCCGTGATCCTCGCGCTGGGCGGTGGCAGCTGGCCACAACTGGGCTCCGATGGCGCGTGGGTCGACGTGTTGCGGAAGCGCGGTGTCGATATCGCCGACCTGCAGCCGTCCAACTGCGGTTTCGACATCGGCTGGAGCGAGCACTTCGCGCGTCGACACGCCGGCGCACCGTTGAAACCGATGATCGCGCACTGGCATAACTCGCAGGGTGAACACGCGCTGCAGGGCGAATGCGTGGTGACGGCCTCCGGACTGGAAGGCAGCCTGATCTATGCATTGTCGGCGATGCTGCGCGACACCATTGCCACCGAAGGCCATGCCGACTTGCAGCTGGATCTGGCTCCGGGACGCACGCTGTTGCGCTTGCAGCAAGACCTCGCACGCCCACGCGCAGGGCGCTCGCTGAGCGAGCACCTGCGCCGCCAGGCCGGTATCGATGGCGCCAAGACCGGGCTGCTGTACGAGATCCTGGGCAGGACGTGTGGCGACGACATGCCTGCGCTCGCCCGATCGATCAAGCGCCTTCCGCTCGCTCTCAAACGCCCACGCCCTCTGGTCGAAGCGATCAGCACCGCTGGAGGTGTGCGGCTGGAGGCGACGGACTCCAACCTGATGCTGCAGCCGCAGCCCGGGAAGCTGCCGGCAGGCGTGTTCTGCGCAGGCGAAATGCTGGACTGGGAAGCGCCAACCGGCGGCTACCTGCTCACTGCCTGCTTCGCCAGCGGCTTGCGCGCCGGTAACGCCGCCGCGCGATGGCTCACGTCGCAGGCGCAGGCTGATCAACCAGCGGCGTGAGTCGTGGATCCAGTGCCAGTCGCGTGTCGAACACGAAGCAGCTGCCGTCGTAACCGGCGCCGCCGACCTGCTCGAAATAGCCCAGTATTCCGCCGTCGAGTTGCCACACGTTGTCCATGCCATCGCCGCGCATCCAGAGCGCTGCCTTCTCGCAGCGGATGCCACCGGTGCAGAAGCTGACGACGGTTGCGTCCTCGAGGTGCCCGCGCTGTGCCTGGATCGCATCGGGAAGATCCATGAAATTGTCGATCGGCAATGTCACGGCACCGGCAAATGTACCCAACGCCACTTCCTCGCGATTGCGCGTGTCCAGCAGCACCAGGCGACGTCCGGAGTCGTCTGTTCCCTGTCCGATCCAGCGCGCGAGCGTTTCCGGTTCGATTGACGGTGCCCGCCCGGCGAGCGGCGATGCGCCATCGCGACGGAACGCGATGATTTCAGGTTTCGTCTTGACCTTCAGCTTGGCGAAAGGCTGCGACTGGCTCCAGCTTTCCTTGATTGGCAAACCAGCCAGGCGCGCGTCGACGCACAGGTCACGGAGAAACTCCCGCACGCCCGACTCCTCGCCGGCCAGAAACAGGTTGATGCCTTCGGGCGCGATGAGCACGGTTCCGCGCAGTGCGCCGGAGTGCGCCAATGCCTGCACACGATCAGCCAGGGCATCGGGCTGTTCGATCGCGACAAATCGGTACGCGGCAATATTGAGGATCATGCCCACGCCCGACCGGCCTGCATCAGCCCCATGGCGGCCAGGGCAACCCCAGATGCGGAGCGAAGAACCAGTACAACCCGAGCAGCACCAGCGCCAGCATTGCCACCTTGAACACCACACCCACGACCTTGATCGCCAGGTACAGCGCAACGAGGACCAGCACGATTCCCACCCAGCTCATCGCATCAGCCCCGGCCGCGCCTGATTGAATACCAGGCTGCAGCAGGTGGTGGCGCCTTCGGCCTTCTGCAACTCGGACAGGTCGACGGCGACGACGTCGATCCCTGCGTCCTGCAGGCGTTGACGCGTTCGCGGAAAACACGCTGGATGAACGACGGATGCGCCGACCATCAGCGCGTTGGCGGCGTGTTCCTCCTCTGGATCGACGGCGATCTGCGC
>JAQGOI010000196.1 GCA_028293685.1 Lysobacteraceae bacterium
ATTGCGCGCCTCGACGGTGTCGCCGCGGCCCTGCGCCGCCCGTGCAGCGGCCAGTCGTGCGCTGGCTTCCACTTCCGGTTCCTCGGCCGCCTGCACCAGCAGGCCGTGCGCACGGCTGTAGTGACCCTGATGGAGCGCGTCGAGCCCGGCACCCAGCCGCGCGCGCGCGCGGCGCTCGCGATGCCGGCGCCAGCTGCGCAGCGGCAACGTCAACAGCGTCCACAACAGCCATGCCGCGATCGCGGTGCCCAGCAGGATCAGCAGTCCACTGGCGACGGTGGTCGTGTAATCGGTACCGCGGAAACGCACCAGCACATAGCCCGGGTCGGCCAGCAGCCATTGCGCAAGCAATGCACCCAGCAACGCCAGCACGATCCAGAACAGCAGGTTGCGAAACAGGTTCATGACAAACCCTCCCCACGTGACACGACGGCAACCAGCAGGCTAACCGCCGCCGCGTGGCTATGGTGTCGACTACCTGAATCGGGAGGGAATCAACGCGATCCACCCAGCGACTGGAGTTGCTGCCGCGTGCTGCCCAGGGTCGGCAATGCCAGCACCAGCGGCAACCGTCCAAGCGCCTGCAGCTGGACGCGCCTGGCACGACGTTGTGGCGAATCCGGCCACAGCCGCGTCATCCAGCCATCGGCGCGCGCCACGGCGACGCGAAACATGCTCTCGTCGCGACGCTCGACCGCTGCACGCGCAAGTGTCAGTTCCAGCTGCAATGCCGCCAGGGCTGCCGTGCGATCGGCGCCGGGCAGGACGGCAACACGATTGGCGGGCGACACCTGCACGATCCGGGCAAACGCGCGCTGCCACCACGACGCCCCGGGTGCTGGCGAGGTCGTGACAGGCAGCGGCGCGGACAGCGACGCGGCAAACGCATCGAGCCGAGTGGCGGCCAGCGCGCGCGGATCGGCACCCGGGGCATCCAGCGCGGCGCGCTCCTGCACCAGGCTCTGGCGCACATTGAGCAGGCCTGCGCTGTCCAGGCGGGTGCCATCGATCGTGTCCAGCGTCGATGCCGCCAGCGCATAGGCGCGCCGCGCGCCATCCAGGTCGCCGGCCAGGCGCAGTCGCTGTTCGCCCTGCCCAAGCAGCATCCGCACCTCGTCGATGCGCAACGCCTGCACGCCGCGGCGTTCGGGATCGCCCAGCTTGCGCACGCTGTCTTCCAGCAACGCCGCGCGCTGGTCGAGGCCAAGCAGTTCCTCGCGCAGGACGCGGTTGGTGGCATCGGCCTGCTGCAATCGCTGAGCCTGAGCGCGCTGGTCGGTGCGCAACGCATCGATGCGCGACTCCAGCGCCTGCCATTGCTGCGACGCTTCGCTGGCGCGGTCGTGTTCGCGCGCCGACCACACGGACCAGCCACGCCAGGCGACGACGCCCGACACCAGCAACAACACCAGCCAGAGCAGCGCCTTGGCAGCGCCGCGGCTTTGGGGTGCAACAGGTTGGATATCGCTCACGGGGTTCGGGCCGGACGCGGGGCGGCCATGCTAGCCGATGCCATGGCCGCAATCAGGTCCCGTGGTCGCGCGCTGGCGGCAACGTGGATTTCGGTGAAACCCGATGCCCGCGCCCGTGTCGCTAGGCGCTCGCTTGCAGCGGCAACCCGCGCATGTCGCAGTCGCGCCTGCGCCGGTATCGGAAGCGCGTCCAGCGTCCGTTGCAAGGCTTCACCGCTGCTCACGGCCAGCCAGAACGGATCGCGCAAGGCGCATAGCCTGGTGATCGCACCCGGCGACGGCGATACCGGCAGGCGCTCATAGACGTCGGCACGCACGACCCGTGCTCCGCGTCGAAGCAGCGCCGGCGCGATGCGGTTGCGTCCACCGGGTGCAGTGACCAGACCGACGCCGGTGCCCTGCACGTCGGACAGTCCCGGCAGCGCCAGCAGGCCTTCGCTATCCATGCGTTGCGGCGACGATATCCCGGCGATACCCGCGCGCCGCAGCAAGATGGCGGTCCCGCTGCCCACGGCGAACCACCTGTGCTGCGCGTTCGCCTTCAACACATGCAATGCCTGCGCGGCGCGCACCGCGGCAGGACTGGTGAACAGCACACGCTCGCACGCCAGTGCGTTTCGCAATTGCTCGCGCGTATCGGCATCGTTGCGGTACACCCGCTTCCACGGCGACAGCGCCAGCACGCGTGCACCTGCGGCCGCGGCGGCGCGGCGGAGCGCGCCATGGTCGCCGACCGGCCGCAGCGAGATCACGTAGCATCCGGCCAATGCTTTGTTGGGCATGACGCAGGATAGCCAAAGCTCATGGACCCCGCGCTGGCGTCGCTCGCCACTCATTACCAGGCCATGCCGCCGGTCGCCGCGCTGCAGCTGCGCATCGACGGCTACGACGGCGAGTGCCTGCAACTGCACGCACCACTGTCGGCGAACGTCAACGACAAGGGCTGCGCGTTTGGCGGCAGCCTGGCGTCGCTGATGACGCTGGCCGGCTGGGGCCTGGTCAGCCTGAAGGCAACGCAGGCCGGACGGCACGCCGATGTGTTCATTGCCGACACCCAGTTGCGCTACCGCCGTCCGCTCTACGCCGACCTGCAGGCCGGTGCACGGCTGGCCGAGGGTGCATCGTGGGAGACCTTCCTGACGCGGCTGCTGGAGCGCGGTCGCGCCAGCGTGCGGATCGCGGCATGGGTGGCGCTGCCGGACGGGACGGTCGCGGCCGAGTGCATTGGCCGGTTCGTCGCCATCAGCAAAGGGTAGGATCACTGCTGACCTGCCGAGGAGTCCCTCCGCGATGCGCCTGCAGAAAATTCCGATGCTGTTGCCGCTGATCCTGTCGCTGTGTGGCTGTGCCGCCACCGGCAAGATGGATCGCAACCATGAACTGCAACAGGAGCAGTATGCATACTCCGCGGCCATCCGCTGGGGCGACTTCGAAGGCGCCTGGAACATGGTCGACGCGGCCTATCGCACCGCCCACCCGATGACCGAGCTGGATTTCGAGCGTTACAAGCAGCTCGAAGTGTCGGGGTATCACGACCTGGGTTCGCAGGTCACCGCCGATACCGCTGCACGCGAAGTCCAGATCGGCGTGATCAACCGCAACACGCTGGTCGAGCGCCAGGTCCGCTACACGGAGCGCTGGCGTTACGATCCCACGACCAAGTCCTGGTGGCTGACCACCGGCCTGCCGGATCTGGCGCAGGCCCAGTAGCGCATCACGCCAGCGGTCCCGTCTTTGCGCGCCTGTCGGCGCTGGGCGACAATCGCCGCCCCGCGCGCATCGCGCCGCGTCTGTCTGGTTTCCCGTGACCCAAGCCGAACTGCTGGCGTTTGCCGGCGCGCATCCGTACCTGTCGCTGGCGCTGGCCGCGCTGACGGTGGCGCTGATTTTCAACGAGGCCTCCGCGTTGTTCCGGGGCTACAAGACGCTGGGGCCCGCCGCGCTGACCGCCCTGGTCAATCGCGACAATGCCCTGGTCGTGGACCTGCGCCCGGCCGCGGACTTCGAGAAGGGACACATCCCCGGCTCGAAGAACGTCCAGACCAGCCAGTTCGACCCCGAGAACAAGCAACTCGCCGCGGCACGCGCGCTCCCCGTCGTGCTGGTCTGCAAGGCCGGCCAGGCGTCGGGAGATGCCGCAAAACGCCTGCTAAAGGCCGGCTTCGAGCGGGTTTACGTCCTCGACGGCGGCATCGGTGCCTGGCAGCAGGCGGATCTGCCGCTGGCCAAGGGTCGCTAGCCGGCCCGGTTTCAACATGCGCGGCGGCGCGGCTTTGAGCCACGCGTGCCGAGGAGTGCCGCGGCGCGCCATGCGATAATGCTTTCACCGTTTTTCCCATCCATTTCCCGAATTTCGCTGGAGTTTCCCCATGTCCGCGCAAGACACCCCCACCGGCAACGGCGCCGCGCCGACCGGCCCTTCGTTCACCGTCGAAAAGCTCTACATCAAGGACGTGTCCTTCGAAGCACCCGGCACGCCGCAGGTGTTCAACGAGCAGGGCCAGCCGCAGCTGCAGATGAACCTCAACCAGAGCGTGCAGCGCCTGTCCGACGAGGCCTATGAAGTCGTCCTTGGGGTGACCTTGACCTGCACGATTGCCGACAAGACCGCGTACCTGGCCGAAGTCAAGCAGGCCGGCGTGTTCGGATTGTCGGGATTCGACGAAGTGACGCTCGACGTGATGCTCGGCACGCACTGCCCCAACGCGCTGTATCCGTACGCGCGCCAGACGATCAGCGACCTGATCACGGCCGGCGGGTTCCCGCCGTTCCTGCTGCAACCGATCAATTTTGAAGCGCTGTTCGCCGAAGGCGCACGTCAGCGCGCCGCGCAGGCCGGCGGCGATGATCTGGCCGGGGCGCAGACGGCCGGCAACGCCTGATCGGACCGCGCCGCACATGACATCTGGCATGGCGGCGCCCATCGCGCCCGCGGTGACGGTGCTCGGCGCCGGTTCCTGGGGGACCGCGCTGGCAGCG
>JAQGOI010000159.1 GCA_028293685.1 Lysobacteraceae bacterium
GACCTGCGTCGCCACTTCATCCGCGACGGCCGCAGCTGGAACCCCTACCTGTTAGGCGGTCTCGGCTACCAGCGCTCCGAAGAAGAGTACGACAACTATCCGAACCCGGATTCCCCGCAGCGCTACAAGTCGGGCAACGTCGCGGCGAAGGTCGGCATCGGCATCCAGGGCGACTTGGGCCGCGTCGGCATCCGCGCCGAGCTGGCTGAGCGCTTCGACATGAATGGTCGCAGCCACATCGCCCCGGACAGCTCCTACTTCCGCGATCTGCTGGCATCCGTTGGCGTCGTGATTCCGCTGGGTCCGGAGCCGATGGCTCCGGTCGCGCCGGCTCCGGTCGCTTCGAACTGCGCCGACATGGACAGCGATGGCGACGGCGTCAACGATTGCAACGACAAGTGCCCTGGTTCGCAGGCTGGCCAGACCATCGGTCCAGACGGTTGCCCGGTGCCCGTGTCGATCGACCTGAAGGGCGTCAACTTCGACTTCGACAAGGCGACACTGCGTCCTGACGCGGTCGAGATCCTGAACCAGGCCATCGACATCCTGAAGCGCTATCCCGACCTGCGTGTCGAGGTTGCCGGCCACACCGATTCAATCGGTTCGGACGCGTACAACCAGAAGCTGTCAGAGCGTCGTGCACGCACCGTGTATGACTACCTCACCAGCAACGGCATCGACGCTGGCCGCCTGGTCGGTCCGGTTGGTTACGGCGAGAGCCGCCCGATTGCGCCGAACACCAACCCGGATGGTTCCGACAATCCGGCTGGCCGCGCGCAGAACCGTCGCACCGAGCTGAACGTCCAGAACAAGTAATCGGACGCCAGTTTTCGGAACGACACGTTCCATGCAGTACCGAAGCCCGGCCTTGTGCCGGGCTTCTTTTTTTACGGATCCCGAACTTGATCAGGCGTGCATGAACGCTTGGATCCCGTCGCTTGTCGGCACACGGGACGACGCCTACACTCGACGCAATCAATGACGGCTTGACACGACATGCGCAAGATGATTTTTCTCGTTTCCGCAGCGCTGCTGGCGCCGGGTCTTGCGCGCGCGATGGATTGCCAGTCGAACGTCGCGCAGCCGTTGCTGCTGACCCGCTTGGCACCGGTCGCCGACGAGCTGGCTTTTGGCGACAGCTCCCTGGGGGCACCCACCGGCGTGCTTTCGCAATCCACGGATCCCGCGCAGTCGGTTGATCAGGTGCTACTGCGTATCCGCATCGACAGCTGCCAGAACATGGCACACCTGGGTCCGGACAACCCCGCCGCGTACAAGCCACGGACTGAGTTCGACAATACGCCGTGGCGTTTCAACATGACCCAGAACGGCAAGAACATGACTGCCGCCGAGTTCAGTGCCTGGATGGAATCCAAGGGTGTCCACGTTGCCCGCGGCGCAGTCGTTGCGCCCGTTGTGGTGCCACCGCCGGTCGACGCGTCTGTGCCCGCACAACCTGCGCAGCCGCAACCGCAGCCGCCCGTACCGCCTTCTCCATAAGCCAGCCGACGGATCCGCTCAGACGGGATTTTGCCGTTGGTCGAGCGCGGTGATTGGAGCGCCGGCGTTGCCGTCCGGGTGCGCGACACGCATGCTGCGCCGATGTCCTCTTCAAAACGTCTCCCCGTTTCGCGCCATGGGCTCGCCCGCGTGCTATCCAAGCGCGGACTCTGCTCGCGTACCGAAGCTGCGCGATGGATCGTGGCTGGGCGCGTGACTGTCGCAGGCCGCGTCATTCTTGACCCGGACCATCCGACCGCTCAGAGCGCCGTCATCACCGTCGACGACGTGGCTTCGGCGTTACCCGAGCGGATTTATCTTGCGCTGAACAAGCCGCGCGGCCTGGTCACCAGTGTCACTGACGAACGTGGTCGCGACACGATCTACCGGTGCCTTGATGGGGCGGGATTGCCGTGGCTGGCCCCGGTGGGGCGCTTGGACAAAGCCAGCGAAGGCCTGCTGCTGCTGTGCAACGATCCGCAGTGGGCGGCCCTGGTTGCAAGCCCGGATCAGGGCCCGGACAAGGTCTATCACGTTCAGATCGACGCCATCCCGGATGACGCCCTGCTCACGGCCCTGGTTGCGGGCCGGGAAGAGGGCGGCGAATTCCTGAGGGCCAAGGCCGTCCAGGTGCTGCGCACCGGCGGGCGTAACGCATGGCTGGAAGTCGTGCTCGATCGTGGCCGCAACCGGCACATCCGTCGGCTGCTCGCGACACTCGATGTTCGTGTGTTGCGGCTGGTGCGCGTTGCGATCGGAACCGTGCAACTTGGCGAACTTCCGAAAGGACAATGGCGGGCGTTGGCCGAGGATGAGGTCCGGGCGCTGGCAGCCACCGCCTAGGGGATCAGCAGGACCTTGCCCAGTGCGCGCCGGCTTTCGAGATGGGCGTGGGCCGCGGCGCCGTCAGCCAATGGAAACTGGGCGTCGATGCGAACCTTGAGCCTGCCATGGCGCACCGCGTCGAACAGCATCGCGCTACGCGAACGACGATCTTCCGCAGAGCGCAGAACGTTCCAAAGGTCGCCGCCGACGAGGGTCTTGGAGCCATCCATCAACACGCGTGGATCCACTGGTTCCGGGTCGCCGCCCGCCATTCCGAAGAACACGACACTGCCGCCGATCCGCACGGCCCGCAACGAATCATGCAGCGTGGAGCCCACCGAATCGTAGGCAACGTCAACACCATCGCCGCCGAACGTGCGCGCGCGCGACACCCAGTCGGGAGCATAGGTCAAGGCCTGGTGCGCACCGACCGCGATGGCGATGGCGCACTTTTCCTGCGTCGACGCCAATGCCAGTACATGCGCGCCGGCGGCGACAGCCAGCTGCACGAGCAGTTGCCCGACGCCACCGGCCGCTGCGTGCACGAGCACGGTTTCTCCGTTGCGTACCTGATGGCTGTCGTTCACCAGGTATTGGGCGGTCAGGCCCTGCAGGAGCAATGCAGCTGCGGTTTCGTGCGTGATGTCATCGGGCACTGCGATCAGCCGTTCGACGTCGACGGCGACCAGCTGCGCATTGGCGTGGGGGCTGTCAGTGAATGCGACCCGATCGCCTGGGGCAAAGCTGCTGTCCGCTGGTGCCGAAACGATCTCGCCCGATGCCTCATACCCGGCAATCCAGGGCGGTTGACCGGCCAGGTGGTAATGGCCCTGGCGACGGTACACGTCGGCGAAATTCAAGCCGATGGCGCGCGTGCGCACAAGCGCCTGATGGGCCGATGGCACTGGATCGGGCAGTTCGCGCAGCTGCAGCACTTCGGGGCCGCCGAAGCGCTCGAATACCAGCGCCTGCATGTCAGGACTTCAAAACGTCGAGCTCGCGACCAATGCGAGTGAAGGCCTCGATGGCCCGATCCAGCTGCGCGCGCGTGTGCGCAGCCGACAATTGCACGCGGATGCGCGCCTTGCCCTGTGGCACCACCGGAAAGAAGAATCCGATCGCGTAGATGCCTTCTTCCAGCAGGCGACGCGCGAAGGCTTGCGCGAGCGGCGCGTCGTACAGCATCACTGGGCTGATCGGGTGCACACCCGGTCGGATGTCGAAGCCGGCTGCGGTCATCTGCTCGCGGAAGTATCGCGTGTTCACAGCCAGCGTGTCCCGGAGATCGCCAGCCGACGACAGCATCTCGAAGGCCTTGATTCCCGCAGCGACGACGTGCGGGGGCAATGAATTCGAAAACAGATAGGGACGCGATCGTTGGCGCAACAATTCGACAACGTCCCGTTTCGCTGTCGTGAATCCGCCGAGTGCACCGCCCATCGCCTTGCCGAGCGTGCCGGTGATGATGTCGATCCGGTCGAGCACGCCTTTGACTTCCGCCGAACCGCGCCCTGTCGCTCCCAGGAACCCGGTGGCATGACACTCGTCGATATGCACCAGCGCGCCATAGCGCCGCGCCAGGGACGTGATCTCATCCAGCGGCGCGATGAAGCCATCCATCGAGAACACGCCATCGGTGGTGATGAGCTTGGTCCTGCAGCCGGCCGCCTCGGCGGCCTGCAACTGTTTTTCCAGGTCCGCCATGTCGCAATTGGCGTAGCGGAACCGCTGCGCCTTGCACAGGCGCACGCCATCGATGATCGAGGCATGGTTGAGCGCGTCTGAAATGACGGCGTCACCTTCATCCAGCAAGGGCTCGAACAGCCCACCGTTGGCATCGAAACAGGCAGCGTAGAGGATGGTGTCCTCCGTGCCGAAGAACTCCGCGATGGTCCCTTCCAGCTGCTTGTGCAGGTCCTGTGTCCCGCAGATGAAACGTACCGAAGCCATGCCGAACCCATGCGTGTCAAGCGCGTCTTTCGCCGCAGCAATGATGTCCGGATGATCCGCGAGGCCCAGGTAATTGTTCGCGCAGAAGTTGAGGACGGTGCGACCGTCCTCCAGCGTGATTTCGGCTGATTGCGGCGAAGTGATGACGCGCTCGGATTTGAACAGCCCGGCATCGCGGATGCCATCGAGGCTTTCGGCGTAACGTTGGGCCAGCGACATGTCGACCTGCTTTTGGGGGAGCGACGGAAGTCGCGACTAAGGTTCAGCGGGGGGTGAATGTCGCGACTTGCGTCGCTCCCACGAAAGC
>JAQGOI010000211.1 GCA_028293685.1 Lysobacteraceae bacterium
TTTCTGCAGGGCGCAATGTCGATGCCTTGCTGGCACTGTGCCGCCGGCACCGACCAGCCCACGCCGTGATCGCCGATCCGGGTGGTTATGCGGCATTACGCGATGGCTTGCGCGACGCCGGCTTGTCGACGCAGGCACACACCGGTGCGGACGCGCTCGATCAGCTGGTCGCCGGCGATGCGTGCGATACGGTCGTGGCGGCAATCGTCGGTGCGGCCGGGCTGACTTCAACGCTGGCCGCTGCACGCACCGGCAAACGCCTGCTGCTGGCCAACAAGGAATCGCTGGTGCTGGCCGGCGAACTGCTCACCGCCGCGGCCGACGCCGGGGGAGCGTGCGTCATCCCGATCGACAGCGAGCACAACGCCATTTTTCAATGCCTGCCCGCGGCCGACGCCCGCAGCGGCCTGCGTCGCATCCTGCTGACGGCATCCGGCGGGCCGTTTCGCGGCCGCAATCGCAGCCAGCTTTCGAACGTCACCCGTGCCGAAGCGATCGCGCATCCGCGCTGGTCGATGGGGCCGAAGATTTCGGTGGACTCCGCGACGCTGATGAACAAGGGGCTGGAAGTCATCGAAGCGCACCACCTGTTCGGCTTGCCGGGAGACCGCATCGACGTGCTCGTGCATCCGCAGAGCCTCGTGCATTCGATCGTGGAGTTCATCGACGGCTCGATGCTGGCGCAGATGGGATTGCCCGACATGCGCACGGCGCTTGCGGTGGGGCTTGCATGGCCGCAGCGCATCGAGTCGGGTGTCGCGGGACTCGACCTGCTCGCACACGGACACCTGGATTTCGAAGCACCAGATCACGACGCGTTTCCGTGCCTGCAGCTTGCCTTTGCCGCGCTCGCAGCGGGCGGCACCGCGCCGGCTATCCTCAATGCCGCCAACGAGGTCGCCGTGGCCGCATTCCTGGACGGGCGCATCGGATTTCCCGCGATTCCGTCGTTGGTAGAAGACGCACTCTCGGCAATCGCGAGCACGCCTGCGCAGTCGCTCGATGTCCTGCTCGATGCCGATGCGCGCGCGCGGCGACACACCGAGCAGGCGATCGCGCTGGGCTCGTCGTTGATTTCCACTGGTACGCATTGATGGACATCGCACTGACATGAGCGGTTTTTTCGGATCGGTGTGGTGGATGATCGTCAGCCTGGGCGTTCTGGTGACCTTCCACGAGTTCGGACACTTCTGGGTCGCCCGTCGATTCGGGGTCAAGGTCCTGCGCTTTTCCGTCGGATTCGGGCGACCGCTGTGGATGAGGCGCGGCCGCGATGGCACCGAGTACGTCATTGCCGCGATTCCTTTGGGCGGCTACGTGAAAATGCTCGATGAGCGCGAGGGTGACGTGCCTGCGGCGGATGCGATGCGCGCGTTCAATCGCCAATCCGTCGGCCGCCGGATCGCCATCGTGGCGGCGGGACCGATTGCCAATGTGCTGCTTTGCGTGGGTTTGCTTTGGGCCATGTTCGTACTGGGACGCCCGGATTTCGCACCCGTCGTGGGCCATTCGGAAGGCCTCGCGGCGCAGGCCGGACTGCATCGCGGCGACACCATCACGGCCGTCGGCGACCGGGCGACACCGACGTGGAGCGAGGCAGCGCTCGCCATCGCCACGGCGGCGATGGACCGGCAGGATGTTCCGGTACACACCCGCACCACCGGCAACGACGATGCCGTCGCCACACTGCGCCTGTCGCAGATCCCGGGCGATGTCGACGAGCAGGGAGGTGGTTTGCGGGCGGTTGGGCTGACGCCACGTCACCAGCTGCTGCCGCCTGTGATCGGGCGGATCGAACCGGGATCGCCAGCGTGGGGTGTACTGGCCGAAGGCGACCGGATTACCGCCATCGACGGTGCGTCCGTGCCGTCATTCGACGATATCGGGCCCCTGGTGCAGCGAGTGGGTGGCCGCCAGGTCATGGTCGAGGTGAAGCGCGATGGCGAGCGGCTGGCGCTGGAGCTCGCGCCCCGCGAACGAGTCGATCCGCAGCGCGGTCGGTTCTGGGCCTTGGGTGTCCAGCCCGCACCGACGCCCGAACCCGCTTACGACGCCCGCCTCCAATACGGTCCAATCGCTGCCGTCCCGGCTGCGCTGGAAGAAACCTGGAAGCTGGGCAGCGACTCCATTGCCATGATCGGCCGCCTGCTCAGTGGCCACGCATCGGCTGCCAACGTATCGGGACCAATCTCCATCGCCCGGTATGCAAACGCGTCGGCCAAGCTCGGACCTGCATGGTTCCTGAACTTTCTGGCCCTGATGTCACTCAGTCTTGCGATCATCAACATCCTGCCGATCCCCGTCTTGGACGGCGGGCACCTGCTGTATTACCTTATCGAGCTGGCCAAAGGCAGCCCGCTGAGCGAGCGCGCAATGGCGGCAGGACAATACATCGGGCTGGGGCTGCTTGCCGGCCTGATGGGTCTGGCGTTCTACAACGATATCCTGCAATTGCTTCGCTGAACTTGTTAGGTGATCTACCAAGGCCACGCCAGCGAATCCGCTCCCGCGCAATCAATCGCGGTGGCCCAAATCCTCAATTGGACGTACTGATGACGCGAACCCCCGCCCGCCGCCTGCTTGTCCTTGCCCTTGCTACGGCCTTGTCGCCCGCGCCAGTACTCACCGCGATGGCGCAGGCAGCCAACCCGTTCATGCCCGGCAGCCCGCCGGCGGCGAATGAGTCGACCGTCCCCGCACCGGCGCCAGAGGCATTTACCGTCAGCGACATCCGCCTGGACGGGCTGCAACGGATTTCCGCAGGTACGGTCTTTACCTATCTGCCGATCGAGCGCGGGGACACGGCCGACCAGACGAAGATCGCCGATGCCATACGGGCGCTCTACAAAACCGGCTTCTTCGACGACGTCCGCATCGGACGCCAGGGCAGCCTGCTGGTGGTGACGCTGGTCGAGCGCCCGGCGATCAACAAGTTGACGCTGGAAGGCAACAAGGACATCAAGACCCCGGACCTTGAAAAAGGCCTCAAGGACATCGGTCTGTCGGAAGGCGATACGTTCGACCGGCTGAGCCTAGATCGGGTCACGCAGGAGTTGACACGCCAGTACAACAATCGCGGCAAGTACAACGTCGAGATCACGCCAACCGTTGCACGGCTCGACCGCAATCGCGTCGACGTCGTCATCCACATCGTCGAAGGCAAAGCGGCAAAGATCCGGCACATCAACCTGATCGGCAACGAGCAGTACAAACAGAAAGACATCACCGATCAATGGGAATCGCAGGAGAGCAACTGGCTGAGCTGGTATCGCCGCGACGACCAGTATTCGCGCGAAAAGCTTTCCGGCGACCTTGAAAAACTCAACGAGTACTATCTGGACCGAGGCTATGTCGACTTCAGCGTCGACAACACCCAGGTTGCCATTAGCCCCGACAAGCGCGACATGTTCATCACCGCGGGTCTGACCGAAGGCGCGAAGTACACCGTCTCCAGCGTCAAGATCACAGGCGACACCGTGATTGCAAAAGAATCGATCGAGAAGATGGTACTGGTCAAACCCGGACAGATCTTCTCGCGCAAGCTGCTCGAGCGTACGTCCGAAATGATCACCGAAACGCTGGGTAACATCGGCTACGCTTTTGCACAGGTGAACGTCGTACCAGAAATGGATCGCGACAAGCGAACCGTCGGAATCGACCTGCAGATCGTTCCCGGTCCGCGGGTCAACGTTCGCCGCATCGTGTTCAAAGGCAACACGCGCACGGCCGACGAGGTACTACGGCGTGAAATGCGCCAATTCGAAGGCGCTTGGTATTCGCAGGCCGCCATCGATCGGTCGAAGATCCGGTTGCAGCGTCTGGGCTTTTTCGAGACCGTCGATGTCGAGAACCAACCTGTCGCCGGGACCAACGACCAGGTCGACGTCGTATACAACGTCAAGGAAACGACGTCGGGCAGTTTCGTCTTCGGACTGGGCTTCTCGCAGCTGGCCGGGTTGACCACCTCGATCCAGTTGACCCAGAACAACTTCCTTGGATCCGGCAACCAGGTTTCCGTCGAAGCCGAACGTAATACCTACCTGCAGCGCTACGCGTTCTCGTTCCTGAACCCATATTTCACCGACGAAGGAATGTCGCTGGGTTACAACCTGGCGTACCGCGAGTTCGACAACTCGAACTTCAACACCGCGTCGTTCTCGAGCACGAATGCTTCGGCGCAGGTGGTGCTCGGCTTGCCGATCACCGAAACAGACACCGTGTCGGCGCTGTTCGGCATCGACAGCAACCAGATCACCACCTTCCCCGGTGCCACGCCGCCGTCGATCATCGATTACATCGACGCATTGGACAAGCGCACGTTCCATGCCTGGCGCACGCAGCTGGCATGGGCGCGCGATACGCGCAACGACTACTTCACTCCGACCCGGGGCACGTACCAGCGTGTTTCGGCGGAAGTGACCCTCCCGGGTTCCACCGTGGAGTACTACAAGCTCAGCTATGATTTTTCGAAATTCTGGCCGTTGTCGCGCGCACTGGTACTCAACACGCGGGTCTCCCTGGGCTATGGCGACAGCTACGGCAGCGCCACTTCGCGCGACGTCTGCTACACCGCCCCAACGACACCCACCTCGGCCAATCCCAATCCGCCGCCGCCGCCGCCGCCCAGCGACCCGTGCATCCCGGGAACATCGCCTGACTACATCAGGACCTTGACCGCCACTGGCCTGCCGTTTTTCGAGAACTTCTACGCCGGCGGCACGCATTCGGTCCGCGGCTTCCGCGACAACACGCTGGGCCCGCGCGAAGGCTTCACCGAGGCGAGCACCTTCAAGCAACCGCTGGGCGGCGCCGTCAAGACGACCGGTTCGCTCGAGATGTACTTCCCGACGCTTATCAACAGCCCGTCGGCGCGCGTCTCAGCTTTCGTCGATTTCGGCAACGTCTTCAGCAGCACGAGCACTTTCAGCGCCAGCGACATGCGCTATTCGGCTGGTCTCGCCGTGCTCTGGCGCGCTCCCGTCGGGCCGATTTCCATCAGCTACGCGTTCCCGATCCGGCAAGAGCCGGGCGATGACATCGAACGCCTGCAGTTCACGTTCGGCGGTTCCTTCTGAGGAACCGGCCAAGGCGAACATGACGTTGTCCCCTTCGATGCAGACCGCGGCGCAGCTCGCGTCGCGATACGCCCTGGAGCTTCGGGGCGACGGAGCAGCAGCCGTTGCAGGCGTGTCCACGCTCGCCGGTGCCCGTCCCGAACAGCTCGCATTTCTGGCCAATCCCCGCTATCGCGCGCAATTGGCGCAGACGAAGGCCGGTATCGTCGTCATGCGCCGCGAAGATAGCGACGACTACGCGGGCACCGTGCTGCTTGCAGAGGATCCCTACTCGGCATTCGCGCGGATTTCGGCCCAGTTCGAGGTGATCGAGGCGCTGGAACCCGGCATACACCCGCAGACCGCGGTCGATCCCAGCGCAGCCATCGATCCGTCAGCCCAGATCGGACCGTTCGTCAGCATCGGGCCGCGCTCCTGTGTGGAAGCGGGTGCCGTGATCGGGGCAGGCTGTGCCATCGGGCCGGACTGCGTCGTTGGTGCCGGCAGCACGCTTGGTCCGCGCGTGACGCTGGTCAAGCGCGTGCGCCTGGGCAAGCGTGTGCTGATCCATCCCGGCGCCGTGCTCGGTGCCGACGGCTTTGGGCTGGCGATGGATGGCGGCCGCTGGATGAAGGTTCCACAGCTGGGCGGGGTCTGCATTGGCGACGATTGCGAGATTGGCGCCAATACCACCATCGACCGCGGCGCCATCGACGACACCGTGCTCGAGGAAGACGTGCGTCTGGACAACCAGATCCAGATCGGACACAACGCGCATATCGGCGCGCACACGGCGATGGCGGGCTGTTCCGCGGTGGCTGGCAGTGCGCGTATCGGTCGGTACTGCCTGATCGGAGGCGGTGCCGGCGTGCTCGGTCACCTGGAACTCTGCGATCGCGTCATCGTGACGGCGATGACGCTTGTGACGCATTCCATCCGCGAGCCAGGCGAGTACTCCTCCGGCACTCCTTTGATGGACAATCGCAGCTGGCGCAGGAGCGCCGCCCGTTTCCGGCAACTGGACAAGCTCGCGCGTCGCCTGGGCGGCCTTCCGCCGGCCGACGACAAGGACCAGGAATGAGCACGCCTTACGCGTTACCGATCGATGTCAACACGATCCAGCAGCTGCTGCCGCATCGCTATCCGTTCCTGCTGGTGGACCGGGTCGTGGAGTTCACCGCGCACGAGCGCGTGCTGTGC
>JAQGOI010000059.1 GCA_028293685.1 Lysobacteraceae bacterium
TCCAGGGAAGGGCCTTTCTTTTGGTTACTTTTCTTTGGCCCCGCAAAGAAAAGTAACTCGCCTACGGCGAAAGCGTCTAAAGCGCCGCAGGCAAATGCGCTTTAGAGGATGACGAGCGAAAGGTAACTCGCTAACGGCGAAAGCGTTGAAAAACCTGCGGCTTGCGGCGAATTCTGAAAATGACGTCATACACAGCAGCAAGGTGCACCCCCGCCCGCCCCATGCGACCATATCCACATGGAAGAAGACCGCATCATCGCCACCGCCGCCACTCGCGAGGATGACGCGATCGAGGCGTCGATCCGGCCCAGGCGGCTGGATGAATACCTGGGCCAGCAGCCGGTCCGCGAACAGTTGTCGATCTATATCCAGGCGGCAAAACAACGCGGTGAAGCGCTCGATCATGTCCTGATCTTTGGACCGCCGGGCCTAGGGAAAACCACACTGGCGCATGTGATCGCCAACGAGCTGGGTGTCGGGCTGCGGCAGACGTCGGGACCGGTGATCGAGAAGGCCGGCGACCTGGCGGCGCTGCTCACCAACCTGCAGCCGCACGACGTGCTGTTCGTCGACGAGATCCATCGCCTGTCGCCTGCTATCGAGGAAGTGCTGTATCCGGCGATGGAGGACTACCAGATCGACATCATGATCGGCGAGGGCCCAGCCGCACGCTCGATCAAGCTCGACCTGCCGCCGTTCACGCTGATCGGCGCGACCACGCGCGCCGGCTTGCTGACGGCGCCATTGCGCGACCGCTTCGGCATCGTGCAGCGCCTCGAGTTCTACAGCCCTGAAGAGCTTGCGCGCATCGTGCGGCGTTCGGCGGCCATCCTCGGGATCGACTGTGTTCCCGAAGGCGCCGGTGAAATCGCCCGTCGCTCGCGCGGGACGCCGCGCATCGCCAACCGCCTGCTGCGGCGCGTGCGCGATTTCGCGCAGGTACGGGCCGAAGGCAGGATCGATTGCGATGTCGCCAACGCCGCGATGCAGATGCTGAAGGTCGATCCCGAGGGCTTCGATGAGCTCGACCGGCGGCTGCTGCGCACGATCGTCGAGTCGTTCGACGGCGGTCCGGTCGGGGTTGAATCCCTGGCTGCCGCGCTGAGCGAGGAACGCGGCACGCTGGAAGACGTCATCGAGCCTTATCTCATCCAGCAGGGTTACCTGATCCGCACCGCGCGCGGACGCATGGCCAGCGCCAAGGCGTACCGGCACCTGGGACTCAGGCCCAAGGCGACGCCGGCGGATCTTTTCCACCCCAATGCGATCGAGGATGCAAGCGGTGGGTGAGCGGGTGTTCAGTTGGCCGACACGGGTCTATTGGGAAGATACCGACGCCGGTGGAGTGGTCTATCACGCGCAATATCTCGCCTTTCTCGAGCGCGCCCGTACCGAATGGATGCGCGGGCGCGGAAACGGGCAGGAGCGATTGCGGTCGGAACACGATCTGGTGTTCGCCGTGCGCGCGATGCGGATCGATTTTCGCCAGCCTGCGCGACTGGACGACGCGCTCGCCGTATCGGTATCGCTGCTGCGGTGTCGGCGCGCCAGCCTGGTGATCGAGCAGGCGGTTCATCGCGACGGCGTGTTGTTGCTGGATGCGCAGGTCCGGATCGCCGCGTTGCGCGCATCGGACTTCCGTCCGCGCCCCATTCCCGATGATCTTTACGAGAGTTTGAAATTGCTGGAACCCACACAAATGGAGACCGACGCATGATGCCCTTGCTGGCCGCACTCCAGGCCACCGCGATAGAGCCATTGCCCGAAAGCGCACCCGCCAGCGCGGCCAACGCCGCGCAATCGGCGGTGGATGCCCTGCCTGTCAGCGGCAACGGTTTGAACCTGATGCAGCTGGTCCTGCACGCGAGCATTCCAGTGCAACTGGTGCTGTTGCTGTTGCTGTTCGCCTCGGTTGCCTCATGGGTGATCATCTTTCGAAAGAAGCGCGTGCTCGATCGCGCCGAACGCGAGGCCATGCGCTTCGAGGAACGGTTCTGGTCGGGCGCTGAACTGTCCAAGCTCTACGCCGGCGCGACCGAGCGCAGCCGTGACATCGGCGGGCTGGAGGCGATTTTCGAAGGCGGATTTCGCGAGTTCAACCGCATCCGCCAGCGGCGCGGCGTCGAGTCGCGGGTGCAGCTCGAGGGCGCGCAACGCGCCATGCGCGCAACGGCCTCGCGCGAGCTGGACGGCCTGGAGCACAACCTTGAATTCCTGGCCAATGTCGGGTCGATCAGCCCCTACGTCGGACTGTTCGGCACGGTCTGGGGCATCATGATTTCGTTCCAGGGCCTTGCCAACATGAAGGCAGCGACGATCGCCACCGTCGCGCCGGGCATTTCCGAAGCGTTGATTGCAACTGCGATGGGCCTGTTCGCCGCGATCCCGGCGGTCTGGGCCTACAACCGCTTTGCGACCAAGGTCGAGCGCCTGAACGTGCGCTACGACGCTTTTTCGGAGGAGTTCGCGTCGATCCTGCAGCGTCAGGCGCATCTCGACGAAACCTGATCCGTTGCATTCCATGCATGCCGTGCACCTGCGGATGCCATCCCCGCCAACCCCTGGAGGATTGCCATGGCCGTGACCGCGAGCGGTCGCCGCATACGCAAGCGCAAGCTCAAGGCCGAGATCAACGTCGTGCCGTACATCGACGTGATGCTGGTCCTGCTGATCATCTTCATGATCACGACGCCACTGCTCAATCTTGGTACCGACATCAAGCTGCCGAACTCCAAGGCCAAGGCGCTCAGCACGCCGAAGGAACCGGTGGTGGTCAGCATCTATACCAACGGCGATTACGGACTGATGGTGGAGCACGTCAACAAGCCGGTCACGGGCCCGCAGCTGCAGCAGGAACTCGGAGCGATCCATCGCAACAACCCCGAAGCGGTCGTACTCGTGCGCGGGGATCGTGATGCCAGCTACCAGTCGGTGATGGCCGGCATCGACCTGATCAACGCCGCCGGAGTCGACAAGGTCAGCCTGATCAGCCAGCCGGTGGGGACTGGGAAGCAGTGAGGGAAACCCGCGCCGACACCGTGCGGGCGCTGCTGTTCGCGATCGCACTGCACGTGCTGTTGTTCGCGCTGGTACTCATCGGCATGTGGTGGACGCGCGCCGCTGTGCCGATTTCCGCCGCGGGATCTCCGGTGCAGGCCGACATCGTCGATCCCAATGCGCTGTCGGCCTCCATGCAGCGCGCCTTGCGCAGTCTTCCATCGACGCCCCCGGCACAGCCGCCTCCTTCCGTGCAGCCACCGCCGCAGGATGTCCCCGTTTCCAAGCCTGAAACCGCTCCTCCGCCACAGCCGCAGGCCCAGGAGCGCATCCCCGTCCCGGACGCCATCGATCAGGAGCAGGTCGAACGCGATGCGCTGTCAGCCGAAACCCGCCAACACGAGCAGGACGAGAAGCATCGGCAGGAACAGATCGACCTGACGCAACAACAGCGTCAGGCCGAGGCCGAGAGTCGCCAGCATCTGGCGCAGATGGAAGCGCAGCGGCTGCAACAGCTGGCGGAGCGCATCCGCAAGATTCGCGAAGAGCGGCGTGCGGCCGCACACGATGCCGATCTCGCCGAGCAGAAGCTCAAGCAGATTGCCGATGCCCAGTCGCGCAACCCGGCGCAGGCTGCCGCGCAGGCCGATGCCGAGAGCAGCGCCAGCCCGCCGCCCGGGAACAACGGCGATGCCGGGCTGGCCGCGCGTTACGCCGCCGCGCTCACCGAAGCGATCCTGCAGAACTGGACGCGCCCGGAGAATGTTCCGAATGGACAGCGATGCCGCATCACGATCCGCCAGGTCGTCGGTGGCGACGTCATCGATGTGCAGGTCGATCCCAGCTGTCCATACGACGAGGCTGGCAGGCGCTCGGTGGAAGCCGCCGTGCTCAAGGCCAGGCCGCTGCCATATGCCGGGTTCGAAAAGGTGTTCCGACGCAACCTCGAGCTTGATTTCGTTCCCCATGACTAGCGTGCCAGCTGTGGCGCGCTGCGTTGAGACAGTCTTAACAATCGAACTGTTAAGAGTCCTTGATCCATTCAGGAAATCCACATGACCAGATCGCTGCGCCGGATACTGCTGTTGCTCGCCCTGTGGTTTCCGTTGGCTGTCCTGGCGCAGGAGCAGCCGCTGCACCTGGATATCGTCGGCGGCAATGCCGCTGCGCTACCGATCGCGGTTGTACCGATGCCTTACCAGGGATCGCAGGCGGCGCCGGGCACGGATATCTCGGGCGTCATCCGCGCGGACCTTGATCGCTCCGGTCAGTTCCGTTCGCTGCCCGAGCGCGACATGGTCGAGCATCCTACCGGTGGCGGCGAGGTCAACTATCCGACTTGGCGCCTGTTGAAACAGGACTTCCTCGTCGTCGGCCGGGTGCTGGATGCCGGTGATGGCTATCGCGTCGAGTACGAGCTTTTCGATGTCGCCAAACAGCAACGCCTGCTCGGTTTTGCCATGCCCACGCGGGGCGATGGCCTGCGCGATGTCGCACACCAGATCGCCGATGCGATCTACGACAAAATCATTGGCGTGCGTGGCGCATTCTGGACACGCATCGCCGATGTGACCGCATCGGGCGTCGGCAAGTCGGCGCGCTATGCGCTGGTCGTCGCCGATTCGGATGGCTTCAATCCGCACGTCGTTTTTCGCGACGCTCAACCGATTCTCTCGCCGGCATGGCATCCGGACGGCCGGCACCTGGCCTTCGTCAGTTTCCACAGCGGCAATTCCGCCATCTACGTGCTCGACACGACGCGCGACACCGCGCTGCCGGCACCGAC
>JAQGOI010000225.1 GCA_028293685.1 Lysobacteraceae bacterium
CAGGGGAATTCGGTTGATCGGTCGCATACGTCCGCCTTTCAGGTTGTTAACGGGGCGACCGTATCCCCCATTAAGTAAAGTCCGCGTCAAGTGACAGAACGCTGGCTGAATAGGCCACTACGAACGACCGGCAAATACCGTGATTTCTTCGCGATCATGGAAAAGCTGGCGCGCGCGCACCACCACCGCCTTGTCCGCCTGCTCGCAAAACAGATCCAGACACAGGCGGGTCTCCTGCCAGCGTTTCTTCATCGGCAGCTTGAGGTTGAAGATCGTCTGCCGGCACCAGCCTTCGCGCATCCAGGTGGCCATGCGCTCGGCAACGCGGCGGGGTTGCTCGACCATGTCGCAGACCATCCAGTCCAGCGCCTGTGGCGGTTGCCAGGCGAAACCGTCGGCGCGCAGGTGCTCCACGCGACCGCTATCCAGTACGTGGGGCCGCAACGGCCCATTGTCGATCGCCGTGACCCGGAGCCCGTGGCGAGCCAGCACCCAGGTCCAACCACCCGGGGCCGCTCCCAGATCGGCTGCTCGCATGTCGGCGCGGAGCAGGCGGGCGCGCTCATCGGCATCGAGCAGCACCAGCAGCGCTTCGTCGAGCTTGAGCGCCGAGCGCGACGGCGCATCGGCGTGAACGCGCAGGCGCGGTATGCCCAGTGGCCAGGGCGCACTGTCGCGCGGCTCGCTTTGCGCGATCAATGCGTGGTTGCCGGCAAGCAGGCACACATGGAGCCGGGTGCGCCGATCGTCTTCGCGCAGGCTGAGGATTCCCGCCTTGCGCAGTGCTGGACGCAGCGCGTTGCCGAAACTGCGCGCAAGTCCAGCCAGCGGCTTGCCGGCGTCCGAGTCGGGATGTTCCACCAGCAAGGTGCCGTATCCATCGCACCCGGCCAGCGCTGCAAGGATCGGCGTCACCCGGTCCCGCGGATCCATTTCGCGCAGCTCCGCCAGCAGGACAAGTTTCTGGCGGGCAAAGATCAAGCTGCGCCATGGCAGTGCCTGGGAAAGCTGCGTGCCCTGACTCGCCACGAAAACAACGTATCCGCTACCACGTTCGGCGAGTGCGTGGCCTACCTGTTGCTCCAAGGCCGCGCGCTCGGTCAGCTCGCCTGCCAGCTCCGGTTCGAACCCGGCCCGGCAATAGCACAGCAGTCCACAGCCGCCGGAGATGTCGGTCGCGATGGGATGCCCTTCTACGACGTCCAGGCATCGCGCAAGGTCACGCTGCGATTGAAGACAGGAGCCTCCGGGCGATGGTCGTAGCGGTCAGCGACAAAGTACCCCAGACGCTCGAACTGGAACGCCTGTTCGGGTGCGGCCACCGCCGCAGCGGGTTCGATGTAGCCGGTGACGGAGCGGCGCGAATCGGGATTGATGAAGTCCTGATAGCTCTTTCCGCTGGAATCGTTGTCGGGGTCGGCCACGGTGAAAAGGCGGTCGTACAAACGGATTTCGGCCGCGATTGCATGTTTCGCGCTGACCCAGTGGATGGTGCCCTTGATCTTGCGGTTGGCGCCTTCCATGCCAGGCCGTGAATCGGGATCCAGCGTGCAGCGCAATTCGACAACACGGCCGTTGTCATCCTTGATCACGTCGTTGCAGCGAACGATGCCGGCGCCACGTAATCGCACTTCGCCACCTGGCACCAGCCGCTTGAAACCCTTTGGCGGTATTTCGGCGAAATCCTCGCGCTCGATCCACAGCGTGCGGGCGAATGGAATCTGCCGATTGCCATGGCTCTCGTCCTTGGGATGATTCGGAAAGGTCAGCGCCTCGTCGACATCCTCCGCCACATTGTCGAGCACCAGCTTCACCGGATCGATCACCGCCATGCGCCGCGATGCGACCGCGTCGAGATCCTCGCGCACGCAACCTTCCAGTACTGCGTAATCGATGAGCGAATTCTGCTTGCTGATGCCGATGCGCTCGGCAAACAGTCGCAGCGAGGCCGGCGTATAGCCGCGGCGACGGATGCCCTGCAGCGTCGGCATGCGTGGATCGTCCCATCCGTCGACCAGCCCGCCCAGGACCAGCGCCATCAACTTGCGTTTGCTCATCACCGTGTAGTTGAGGTTGGCGCGGGAAAATTCGATCTGTCGCGGCTTGCCAGCCTCGTTGGGCAGGCCTGCCGCGAGCAGCGGTGCCAGTAGTTCCGGCGAATGTGCGAGATCGACCTTGTCCACGCACCAGTCGTACAGCGGCCGGTGGTCCTCGAATTCCAGCGTGCATAGCGAGTGCGTGATGCCTTCGATCGCGTCGCTGAGGGAATGCGCAAAGTCGTACATCGGATAGATCGGCCATGCGTCGCCGGTATTCTGGTGGTCGACTTTCTTGATGCGGTACAGCGTCGGATCACGCAGGTTGATGTTGCCGCTGGCCATGTCGATCTTCGCGCGCAGGGTCCGCGCGCCGTCGGCAAACTCACCGGCACGCATGCGCCGGAAAAGGTCCAGGTTTTCATCGACCGCGCGCCCGCGAAAGGGCGAGTTGCGGCCCGGCTCGATCAGCGTGCCGCGATACTCGCGGGCCTGCTCGGCACTGAGGTCGCAGACGAAGGCGTCACCGCTGCGGATGAGTTTCTCGGCGGCGAGATAAAACACGTCGAAGTAATCGGACGCATGCCGCAGCGCCTGCCACTCGAAGCCCAGCCAACGCACGTCCTCCTGGATGGCGACGACGTACTCGGGATCCTCCTTCGCCGGATTGGTATCGTCGAAGCGCAGGTTGCAGCTGCCGCCAAAGTCCCCGGCAATGCCGAAATTCAGGCAGATCGCCTTGGCGTGGCCGATATGCAGATAGCCATTGGGTTCCGGCGGAAACCGGGTTCGCGGCGCCTGGATCATGCCGCTGGCGATGTCCTCGCGCACGATCTGCCGAATGAAATCCTGGCGGACGGGTTCATCAGCCGCACCGGTCGAGCTCGAACGGGCGAGGGGTTCGGAAGAAGCGTTGGACACGATGCAGGGCCGTACAGGAACGGCCTTCAGTGTAGCCGAGCCCTCGCCGTGACCGGCTGTCGAGACAAGCAAGCGCGGCTGCTTGACGTATGCGCTGCTCTGCCCCATATCAGCAACCATCGCTACGGGAGCACGTCATGTTCGGACTATCCAGGCTCGGAATCGGTGCCGACAAGCAGCGCCTGCCCAGGCCGCAGGACACGTTACCGGGCCGCGACCGGCCGATGCCGATCGGCAATGTCCATCACGTACACGGCCGGGTGTTGCGTGATGCGTTCGACGGATTGCAACGCGTGCAGTTCGGCATGGGCTGCTTCTGGGGCGCCGAGCGGACATTCTGGTCGCTGCCCGGCGTCTTTACGACGGCTGTGGGTTATGCCGGCGGCGGCACGCCCAATCCGACGTATGGCGAAGTCTGCAGCGGACAGACGGGGCATGCCGAGGTCGTGCTTGTCGTCTATGACCCGGCCACAGTCGCATTCGAACAGCTGCTGAAACGCTTCTGGGAAAGCCACGACCCGACCCACGGCATGCGCCAGGGCAACGACAGTGGCACGCAATACCGCTCGACGATCCATTGCGACACGCAGGCGCAATACGATCTGGCAATCGCCAGTCGCGATGCCTACCAGCAGCGGTTGCGCGACGCGGGCAAGGGCGACATCACGACCGAGATTGTCTATCCGGCGTCGACGTTCTATTACGCCGAGGATGAGCACCAACAGTATTTGTCGAAGAATCCGATGGGGTATTGCGGGATCGGAGGAACGGGGGTGAGTTGCCCGATCAGCCTGGACGTTTGAGTCGTTTTGCCAGGAGACGCAGCCGGCTCCAACGACGTTGCTAGCGCACATTTGCCTGCGGCCGCTTTAAACGCTTTCGCCGTAGGCGAGTTACTTTTCTTTGAGAGCTGCAAAGAAAAGTAACCAAAAGAAAGCAGCTTTCCCATTACAGAGCTAACTCTACGTAGCGTAAGCAGTCGTGATTTTCCGACTCGCCATCCGGGGCTCGGTCGGAAAACGGCGCGCATCCATGCGCGCCGCCCTCCGGGTCTGCGGAATGGGATGGCTGCTGCGCATCTTTAGCGGCCAAGGCAACGGCGGCGAAGCAGTGCTGCCTTGTTGTTGCCTCTAAAGATGACCGGCGCTCTCTGTCGGATGACGACCCGTAGGGCGGCGCACATGGATGTGCGCCGTTTTCAGCCGAGCCATGGATGGCGAGTCTGAAAATGGTCGAGCCACTCGCTCACCGAGTGAGCCCTGTCCAGGGAAGGGCCTTTCTTTTGGTTACTTTTCTTTGGCCCCGCAAAGAAAAGTAACTCGCCTACGGCGAAAGCGTTTCAAGCGCCGCAGGCAAATCCACACCACGCAACGTCCTTGGATCCCGCCTCCGCGGGGATAACGAGCAACAAAAGTGACCCACCGACGGCGAAAGCATTTAAAGCCGCCGCAGGCAAAGAAACAGCAAATGACTACAACCACCCCTTCTGCCGCGCGAGCCGATAAGCCTCGATGCGATTCGCAACACCCAGCTTGCCGATCACACCCGACAGGTAATTGCGCACGGTGCCATGCGACAGCCCGAGTTGCGTTGCGATGTCACCGGCCGATGCGCCTTCGCCGGCAAGGCGCAACACCTGGCGTTCGCGATCGTTGAGGGGATCCGCGTCCGACCAGGCATCGACCGCAAGTTGCGGGTCGATGACGCGCCCGCCGCCATGCACGCGACGCACCGCATCGGCCAGTTGTTCCGCGGGCGCGTCCTTGAGCAGGTAGCCGCCGACGCCGGCTTCCAGTGCACGGCGCAGGAAACCCGGTCGCGCAAAGGTCGTCACGATAAATACCCGCGTTGCCCATTCCTGCCGCTGCAGCCGCTGCGCCAGTTCCAGGCCGGTGAGTCCTGGCATCTCGATATCGGTCACCAGGATGTCTGGCTTGTGGCGTTGCAGTTCGCGCCAGGCGCTCTCGCCGTCCGCCGCGGCACCGACGACATCGATGTCCGGCTCCAGGCCAAGCAGCGCCGACAGCGCGCCGCGCACCATGGCCTGGTCCTCGGCCAGCAGCAACCGGATCATTCGCGCTCCTTGGCGCACATCGCATCGGACGGGCAACGCACGGTAGCAGAGCGACTCAAGAGGCGGCTGCGGCGTCCGGCACGTCGGGCGCAAATCGATCAGGCGTTGTCTGCAGCGGCAGGCGCGCCTCCACGCACGTACCCTGCCGACCCGAATCGATCCGCAGCCGTCCTCCCAGCGCTTCGATCCGTTCGCGCATGCCGCACAGGCCATTGCCCGGTGCGATGGCGCCACCACGGCCGTCATCGACAATGCGCAGCAGCACGTCGCGGCCATCGACCTGCAGCACCACCTGCGCCGAACGCGCACGCGCATGGCGCTGGATGTTGGTCACCGCCTCGCGCAGGGTCATGGCGAACACGGCTTCCTGCGCCGGCGGCAAGAGCACCGGCACGATCGTGTAGACGAAGGCGATGGCATCGGTTTCCAGCAGCAGTCGCGCCGACGCCAGTTCGGCGGCGAGACCGGCCGCGCGAATGCCGGTGACGGCACTGCGCACCTGCGTCAGCGCTTCGCGTGCGACCTTGGTGACTTCGTGGATCTCGCGGCGCGCCGCGACCGGGTCGCTGGTGACAAGCTTGCCTGCGAGTTCGGATTTCAACGCCACGAGCGACAGCGTGTGTCCGAGCAGATCGTGCAGGTCGCGACCGATGCGTTCGCGTTCGGCCAGGCCAGCCAGTCGACGGACTTCGTCATGACTGAGCTTGAGTGCGGCGTCCTTTTCATGGTTGACGCGCTCGATGGTGATAACGATCCCAAGGATCATCGTCATCACCGGAACCCACACCAGCGCCTGCCACGGGTACCCGACGCGCGAGGCGACCGCCAGGAACACCGCATTGAGCAGCAGCAGTCGCGTCATCTGCCATACGATCGAGTGACTGCCGGGCCGCAACATGACGCAGCCGAACACGAAATAACTGATCGCCGCCGGATACACCGGCAGCAATGCGGTCCCCATGGCTGCCATACCCACGGCCCAGAAGCCCGCCGCCCGCCGTGGCGCCAGCAGCGTCATCGCAAACAGCAGCAGGAACACCGGATACGTCGCGCACGTCAGCCACAGCCATCGCCAGGTGTAGCCACCACTGAACATCGGCGTGATGAAGATCCAGACCGACCAGAGCAGGTGGATGCCATCGGTCCACGCCGACTTGCCGCGCCGGATGGTGTTGGCGACGGCGGAATCGGGGGCAGGTGTCAGCCAGTCAGGTTTGCGCATCATCCGAAAGTCCGCGTCGCTGTCAGTCGAGTCGCCGTCCGACAATGATCGCATCCGGCGGCCATCGACTTACGCCCGTGCCAGGCGGCGCAGCGCCATCGTCGAGAACACGAGCGCGACGGCTGCCAATGCCAGGATGTGCGTGGCGATGGCGCCATCGTGCTCGGCGCCCGCAACCGACAACGCGATCTGCGCCAGATGCCAAACCGGCCACACCGGCGCCAGCGTCTGCAGGACGTGCGGCAACATCGACATCGGCATCCAGAGCCCGGCCAGGAACGCCATCGGCAGGTACATCAGGTTGATCACGCCCGGTGCCGCGTGGCCGCTGACGACCGTACCGACGAACAACCCGATGGCGCAGAACGGCACGACGCCGAGCACGTCCACGGCCATCAGCCCAGCCAGTTGCGACAACGTCAGCGGGACATGGGCGAGGCATACGGCGATGAGCGTCAGCACGCACGCGATGATCGCCGCAAACAACATCGCCATGGCCAGCTTGGCGACCAGCATCGCGGCCGGCGGCATCGGCAACGCGCGCTTGAGTGCCAGGAATCCGCGATCCCGATCCAGCGCCATCGCCACACCGAACCCGAACAGGCCCGGCGCCATCACACCGAACACCCCATAGGTCGCCAGCAGATAGGAGGCGATCCGACCATCGCCGCCGGGCCTGGCCAGCAGCAAGCCGAACAGCAGATAGAACATCGGCGGAAACACCAGCGTGGGAATCGCGAACGACGGCGCGCGCAGCAGCCGCAGGAACTCGCAGCGCGCCTCAAGCCAGTAGCACTGCAGCATCGAGTGGCGTGGTATCGACAAGGCGTTCATGCGGCTTTCCGGGTCAGGGCGATGACGGCGTCGGACAATCCGGCGCGATGGACTTCCAGATCCTGCAGGCCGGGGTCCTCGGCCAGCAGGCGTCGCACGACCGGCTCGGCGGCATCGACCACCAGTTCGGTGCGCGCGTCGCTGCGCGAAGCGCTGCGTACGTGCGGCCATGCCGACATGGTTTCGACGGCGATCGATGTCAGGCAGCGGATGCGTCGCTGCGAGACATGCGCGCGGATGGCCTGCACGCTGCCCTGCGCGACGATGCGGCCCTGTGCCAGCACGATGACGCGATCGGCCAGCGCCTCGGCTTCCTCCAGGTAGTGCGTGGTCAACAGCACGCCGCAGCCTTCCGCGACCAGTTCGCGAATGGTCTGCCACAGCCGCTGCCGTGCTTCGACATCGAGCCCGGTCGTCGGCTCGTCGAGGAACAGCAGGCGCGGGCGACCGCAGATGGCCAGCGCGAACTGCACGCGTCGTTGCTGGCCGCCCGACAGCGCGACGTAGCGGCGCTTGGTCAGTCCGTCGAGGCCGGCAAGCGCGACGCAATCGGCCATGCTGCGTGGATTGGCGTAATAACTGCGCGTGAGTGCGAGCAGTTCGCCGACCTGCAATGTGTCCGGCACTCCGGCCGATTGCAGCATCACGCCGATGTGGCGACGCGCGGCGAGCCGGTGTGGCGACTGCCCGAACAGGGTCACAGCGCCGCTGTCGGCGCGGATCAGTCCGAGCAGCAGGCCGATGGCGGTGGTTTTCCCGGCGCCGTTGGGTCCGAGCAGGGCCACCAGCTCGCCCGCGGCCACGCCCAGGTCGAGCCCGTCGAGCGCGCACAGCTGGCCATAGTGCTTGCGCGCCATGCGCAGGCTCGCCAGCGATCCGCTGTTTGCAGCCGATACGTCCATATCCATCTCCCAAGGCCCAGGATCGCCACGTTGCCGTCGATTGGCTGGCGACCACAGTCGCAGGCGTCAGGGATTGCACATGACAACCGTCAGGTGACAGGCGCTGGACG
>JAQGOI010000230.1 GCA_028293685.1 Lysobacteraceae bacterium
CTTGCGCCCCACCAGGTCGAGCGCCTGGATGCCCGTCGTGCCCTCGTAAAGCGTCGTGATGCGTGCGTCGCGAACCAGCTGTTCCATGCCGTTTTCGACAATGTAGCCATGGCCGCCGAAGCATTGCAGCGCGTGATAACTGCATTCCACGGCCCATTCGGTCAGGCACGCCTTGACGATCGGTGTGAGGAAGCCCTGCAAAGCGTCGGCCTGCGCGCGCTCGACGGCATCAGTACCGTGGCCGACGACGTCGATCAGCGAGGCCGCGTGGTAGCCGAGCACGCGGCCGCCTTCGACCAGTGCCTTCTGCGTCAGCAGCATGCGACGCACGTCCGGGTGCACGATGATGGGATCGGCGCGCTGCTGTGGAAATTTCGGCCCCGATAGCGCACGCATCTGCAGGCGCTCGCGCGCGTAACGAAGCGCGTTCTGCAGGGCGCGATCGGCGATGCCAAGGCCCTGCAGGCCGACGGCAAGACGCGCGGTGTTCATCATCGTAAACATCGCCGCCAGACCCTTGTTCGGCTCGCCGATCAGGTAGCCCTGGGCGCCGTCGAAGTTCATCACGCATGTCGCCGAACCGTGGATGCCCATCTTGTGTTCCAGCGCGCCGCAGCGCACGGCATTGCGTTCGCCAACGCTACCGTCGCGCGCGACCTTCAGCTTGGGCACGATGAACATCGAGATGCCCTTGCTGCCTGCTGGTGCGTCCGGCAACCGCGCCAACACCAGGTGCACGATGTTGTCGGTGAAATCATGTTCGCCGGCGGTGATGAATATCTTGGTGCCGGTGATGGAATGGCTGCCATCGGTATTGCTGGTCGCGCGCGTGGTCAGCAGGCCGAGGTCGGTCCCGCACTGGGGCTCGGTCAGGCACATCGTGCCGGTCCATGTGCCGTGGACGAGTGGCCTGAGGAAAGCTTCCTGCTGCCATGCTTCGCCGTGATGCAGCAGTGCCTCGGTTGCGCCGTGGGAGAGCAACGGAAAATTGCCCCACGCCAGGTTGGCGGCGTCGATCATTTCCTTGAGCGGAACACCCGCCGCCTGCGGAAGGCCTTGTCCGCCGAAGGCGGCGGGCGCGACCAGGCCCGGCCATCCTCCGTCGACGTACTGCGCGTACGCCTGCCTGAAACCAGGCGGCGTCGTGACCACTCCGGTGGCGCGTTCGAACTGGCAACCGGCTTCGTCACCCACGGGATTGAGCGGGGCGAGGACCGTTTCGGTGAAGCGCGCGCCTTCCTCGAGCACCGCGTCGATCGTGTCGCGTGTCGCATCGACGAAGCCAAGCCGGGCGAACAGCGATTCGGCACCAAGCACGTCGAACAGGACGAAACGCATGTCCGACAAGGGAGCGCGGTAGCTGTTCATCTGGCTCCGGAAGCAATCATGAGAGTCGGATCCCGACGCGCAGGTCGGCCGTGGCAATCAGCGCAGTACGCCGGCCAGTCCGGGGACCGGACTCAGCGCGTTGGTGCGCTGGTTGCGGTAGGTGTGCGCGCTGCCTTTTTCCAGCGCGGCGTCCACCGTACCGTCTAGCGTGTAGTCGAGGTTGCTGCCGCGCGACAATGCGTCGGCGACGAGAATCTTTGCCGCCGACGATGGAGTCAACGAGACAGTTGCGACATCCGCCGACTCCGGACCGATGGTCAGCGCCGGGCGAGTCTGCAAGGTGCCCGCGCTCGCACCACCGATCGTCATCTTCAGGGCGATGTTGTCGAAACGCATCGGCACATTGCTGAAGTTGTCGATGCGCAGGTCCAGCGACCAGCTGCCGTCCGTGCGCACGGTGAGTTGCTGGATGTTGACCGCAGGCTCAGACACGCGCCGCGAAGGGCCGCTGGCGCAGGCTGTCAGCAACAGCAGGGCCGCCACGTTGATCGCCATCGCAACACGCTTCATGCATGACACTCCACGGAGACTGCGGCGAGGATACACCGGGACATGGACGGCCCTCGGCCAGCGTTTCAATCGATCAGCCCCTTGCGCAACGCGTAGCGCACGAGTTCCGCGGTATTGCGCATGTCCAGCTTGTCGAGCACGCGCCCGCGGTGGTTCTCTGCCGTCTTGGCGCTGATCGCCAGGCGGCGGGCGATCTCCTTGGTGGTCAGGCCTTCCGCGATCAGGTGGAACACCTCGCGCTCGCGTGCCGTCAGGCGACCATAGGGATCTTCCAGCACGCGTTCCGGATGCTGCAACTGGTCTGCAAGCGTCTTGGCCGCCTGCGGTCCGAAGTAACCGCGGCCTGCATGCACGCTTCGCACGGCTGCGAGCAGTTCCGCGGCGGCGCTGTCCTTGACCAGGTAACCGGATGCACCGGCGCGCACGGCCTGCAGCACGTACTCGTCCTCCTGGTGCATGGTCAGCACCAGTACGCGCGTGTCGGGCAAGGCGTCACGCAGCCGGCGTATGACTTCGATGCCACTCAAGTGCGGCATCGACAGGTCGACGATGACGATATCCGGGCGGAACTTGACGGCCTTGTCGACTGCCTCGATGCCATCGGCCGCCTGCGCGACGACCTGCACGTCGCCATCGGCCTGCAGCACGCTGACCAGGCTCTCGCGCACCATGGTGTGGTCGTCGGCGATCAGGACGCGCATGTTGGTGTTCCCCCTGCGCTCAACGTGCCCGTCGCTTCATCCCGGGTCAAGCGGAATGGTTGCCCGCAGGCGGGTGCCGCCTCCCGGCGAAGAACGGATTTCAAGCGTGCCGCCGTACAGCCGCAGGCGCTCGCGCATACCGCCAAGACCACTGCCTCCGGCCGTAGCAGCAACGGCCGCATCGAAGCCGCGACCGTCGTCGATCACCTGCAGCTGCAGCACGCCTTCCCGTTGGACCAGCCGCAGCAACACGCTCTGGGCACGAGCGTGCTTGCCGGCATTGTTGAGCGCCTCCTGCGCGACGCGGAACAGCAACGTCTGCAATTCGCCATCCAGCAGTGGCAACGCTTCGATTTCGACGACCACGTCCACGCCGATCGTGTCCTGGAGGCCGCGTGCAAGCCAGTTCAATGCAGGCTCCAGGCCCAGGTCGTCGAGGATCGGCGGGCGCAACAATCGCGACAGGCTGCGGGTGTCTTCCAGCGCGGTTGCACACAGCGCCATCGCTGTTTCGAGCCGATCGCGCACGTCCGTCTGCTGCGGTGTCAGCTGGCTTCCGATCTGTCCGAGACGGTGCTTCAGCGCGGTCAGGTTCTGGCCCAGCCCGTCGTGCAATTCACGTGCCAGCCGCCGGCGCTCGTCTTCCTGGACACGCCACACGGCGCGGCCCAGGCGGCGGAACTCGCGCTCATTGGCTTCCAGCCGCTGCAGCAGTCGCTGGTACTGCGCCTGCAGTTCGGCGATGGCGGGCTCCGGCGGAAGCGCGCCACTCATGGCGTGCCTCGTGCCGGCGCACCGACTGTTTCGGCAGCGTCGAAGCCGGGCTGCAGCGCTTTGGGAACAAGGGAGCGCACCCGCAATCGGGCCTCATCGGCGCGTGCCTGCGCGGCGCGCGCGCCGGCGGCATCGCCGACACCGTTG